>CAYHGO010000007.1:0-4641 GCA_964356215.1 uncultured Candidatus Saccharibacteria bacterium
ACCCCGCTATATCACGCTTCTGAATGAAGCGTGTCATCAGAGTACCACTTGCAGAATTGGAATACAACAGGACCAGGAAGCAGGTAACTCTGCCGGGGGTGGTGGATTCATAACCTAATCTTTCGGTAGTGATGCTAGACTGGAGATATGGCCCATAAAGATCCGAAGCGAAGAAAAGAATACCACGCGAAGTATATGAAGGAAGTTTGGTATCCGAAAAATAAAGAAAAGCACATCTCATATGTGCGCAGAAATAAGAATCGGGTTGCTGAGTTTATTGACCAATACAAAAGAGCACATTCATGTGTTGATTGTGGTTTTTCAGGAAGAGAATTTCCTTATGTGCTGGATTTCGATCATGTTGATAGTAATGCGGTCAAGAAATTTAATGTTGGAAGTTGGTCTCACACCGTACTGAGTATTGAAGCAATCAAGCAGGAAATAAAGAAATGTGAATTGGTCTGCGCAAACTGTCATCGTAAACGAACTTTTTCAAAAAAACCTCAACCTAAATCACTTTAAACTCGCGGAAGACGGCCCCGTAGTGCGCGAGGGTGCGCTGTGCGAGCGTCTCGGAGAGGTTGAAGGCGGAGCCCTGGTGCGCAATAAGGTTGCGCACCTTGTGCCCTTCCCACGCGTTCTGGAGCGTCGCGAAGCCCTCGCGGTCAGCGCTCATCAGCTTCTCCCCCACGCCGTCGCCCGCGTAGCCCCTCTTGGCGAGCACGTCGTCCAGCATGATATCGGCCTCTATGATGGCTTGCCGCCACTCGCTCGGGCTCCCGCCCGCAAGAAGGGTCTCTATGTGCTCCCAGCGCGGGTGCATGCCGCCCGCCGCTTCCGGCGCGAGGATAAGCGTGCTGTAGAACTCCTCCTCGCGCTTACGCAATTCAAAAAGGCGAATAGTCGCATACACGACGACGAAGAGTCCGGCGACCGAAAACGCGTAGCCGACGAAGGTGATCCAGAGCCACACTTTCGCGGCAAGCGCAGTGAATGCTTCGTAGCTCATGGATGCAAATGCGCCAAAAACAAGCTCGTAGAGGAGGCGAAAGAAATATTCAACATTCGCTTGCACAGGGACCATTGCTGTTCAGTATAGACGAAAAAGGCGGCTTATTATAAGTTTTCAACGGCCTGCCCGAGCGCAAAGAGCGTCTCCTCCGCTTGATGCGGAGCGGTAAAGTGAATGCCGACCGGAAGTTTTTTATCGTCTCTCTCCACGAAACCCATCGGAACGGAGAGCGCCGGCATACCGGTAAGGTTCGCTGTTACGGTAAAGATGTCTTCAAGATACATCGCGAGCGGGTCGCTCTTCTCGCCGAACTTAAACGCCGGCGACGGCGTGGTTGGAAAGACGATGACATCAACCTTTTCAAATGCGGCATCATATTCCTGGCGCAGAACCGCGCGCGCCGAATCCGCCTTCCGATAATAGGCGTCAATATAGCCGGAAGAAAGGACGAATGTGCCGAGCAGAATGCGGCGGCGCGTCTCGGGGCCGAACCCCTTGGTGCGCGAGAGAATGTAATCGTCAAGGAGCGTCGCTCCGCGAGCGACGTGTCCGTAGCGCATGCCGTCCAGCCGCGCGAGATTGGTGGAGACCTCGGCGGGCATAATGACATAGTAGGCCGCGAGCGCGTGCGAGCTCGTGGGCAATTTTATATCAATGAGCGTATACCCGGCCTCTTTCAATTTCTTCAGCGTTACATCAAAAGCGGCAAGCACGTCCGCGTCCACGCCCTCGCCAAGCAGGTGTCGCTGCCCTCCAAGGCGCTGGCGCTTCGATTTGCACATCCGATGTCCACGGAAACCGTTGACATCGGATGTCCACAGATCGTCGGGAATGGTGGTCGAGTCAAGCACATCCACGCCGCGGATGGCCTCATAGAGAATGCGCGCATCGGCTGTCGTCTTTGTTAAGGGGCCGATCTGGTCGAGCGAGGAGCCCATCGCGATAAGCCCCGAACGCGAGACGGCTCCGTAGGTGGGCTTCAACCCTACGAGGCCGGTCAAGGCCGCGGGTTGGCGGATGGAACCGCCGGTGTCGGAGCCGAGCGCGGCGATACACATGTGGGCGGCGACCGCGGCGGCGGAGCCGCCCGAGGAGCCGCCCGGTACGCGGGATGCATCGTACGGATTCTTTGTTGTTCCGAATGCAGAATGTTCTGTGGACGAACCCATGGCGAATTCGTCCATATTGGTGCGGCCGAGGAAGAGCGCTCCCGCCTCCTTCAATTTCTGCACCACCGTCGCGTCGTAGGTCGCTTGATAATTCTCAAGCATTTTGCTCGCGGCACTCGCAATTTTCCCTTCTATCAAAATGTTGTCTTTCAAAGCGAGCGGAATCCCGCAGAGAAGCGGAGCTGATTCTTTTTCTGTATTAATGCATTTCTGCGCAGACGCAATCGCAACTTCATCTGCTGGAAAGATTTCTAAAAATGCATTTAGCTCTGGATTCTTCGCGTGCGCCGCCTCGGCGCACGCGTCCCACAACTCGCGTACATTACATTCCCGCGCGCGCAGCGCGCGCGCGGCTTCTACAATCGTCATTTCATTCGGCCTAGTCATGCTGAATTATTTGCTTCACCGAGAGCGCATCACCCTCACGCGCAGGAAATTGCTCTGTGAGCTTCTCGGTATACTTTCCCGTCTTATGCGGCTCACCATCTTCTCTCATAACATTCCGCAACGCTGGAGGCTGGGAGCTGGAGGCTGGGAGCTGGAGGGATTCCAATTGGCCGACATACGCCAGTATCGCGTCAAATTCTCTAGTGAATTTCTCCAGTTCCGAGTCCTCTACTCGTATCCTCGCGAGCGCAGCCAATTTCTTCACCTCTTCTGCCGTCGCCATTGTTAGAACTCTATCACGCCTCTAGTTTTTTGAGGAATTCGGCTTCAGTTAGGACGGAAATACCGAGCTGTTCGGCCTTGGCGAGTTTGGAGCCAGCAGCTTCGCCCGCGACGACGAAAGAGGTTTTTGAAGAGACAGAGTTCGCGGCCTTGCCGCCCGCGCGGCGCACAAGCGCCTCGGCCTCTTCGCGCGAGAGCGTCGGGAGCGTGCCGGTAATGACGACGGTTTGTCCGGTCAGTGGACTTTGTGTAGCAAGGGTAACCCTTGCTATTTTTAGGTGCTTCGTGAGCCGCGCAAGAAGCGCATGATTCTCTTTTTGAGCAAACCAGGTATGCACAGAGTTGCCGATGATCGGGCCGATGCCTTCTACTTTTGAAAGGAACTCTTCTTTCGCCGCGCGTAGCGCGGCGATGGTATTGAAATGTGTTGCGAGAAGAAATGCGGTCTCGCCGCCCACGTGCGGAATGCCGAGGCCGATAAGCAATCGGTCTAACGAAACTTTCTTTGCGGCTTCAATAGCGCCAATAAGATTGTTTGCTTTCTTTTCTTCAAATCCTTCCAGCGCCAACAGTTCATCTTTTGTGAGTTCAAAAATATCGTCAAAATTTGAAATTAGGTTCTGCTCCATCAGGAGACGAACTGTCTCGCGCCCGCAACCCGCAATATCCAACGCGCTCTTGCCGGCAAAATGAATTAACTTGCGCGCCTGTTGTTCAAACGAGCCGGCGATTTTACAGCGATGCGCCGCTTCTCCCGGCACGCGCTCAATACCGCCGTCGCCGCCGCAGAGAATGGAATGAGTAGGGAACTTCCAAACTTTTGCATTTTTAGGCCGCAATTCTTTGAGCACAGCAACGATTTCCGGAATTACATCGCCGGCCTTCTGGAGAATTACCGTGTCACCGATTCTTATATCTTTTTCCTTTATGAAATCTTCGTTATGAAGAGTGGCGCGGGCAACGGTTGAGCCAGCAACCGATACCGGTTGCAAGTGCGCGACCGGCGTGAGCTTCCCAGTCCGCCCCACCTGAAGCGCAATGTCCTCTACCACCGTCTCCACTTGTTCGGGCGGGAATTTATACGCGAGTGCGAAGCGCGGCGCCTTGCCGGTATAGCCGAGCGCCTCCTGCACCGCGCGGCTCTCCACCTTCAGCACGATGCCGTCCAGCTGATAATCCAGCTTCTCCCGATCCCTCCCCTTCCACTTTTCCCAATAAGAAAAAACCTCCTCCAGAGTATCGGCGTGCCGATGCTCCGGATTGACCGGCAGGCCGAGCTGTTTCAAATAGTCCAGCTCCTCGCTCTGCGTGTCAGGCAGTTTTTCTGATGTCTGCGCGACGTCGTAGAAAAATGCGCCGAGCGGCCGCTTCGCCGCCACCTTCGGGTCTAGCTGGCGGATGGAGCCGGCGGCGGCGTTGCGCGGATTGGCGAACAAGGGTTCGCCCAACTTCTGCCGCTCCTTGTTCAGCTTCGCGAAGCCCGAACGCGTGAGATATACCTCCCCTTCCGCAATGAGGTCCACCGAACGCGTAAGCCGTTCGGGCACCGCGCGTATCGTGCGGACATTGTGCGTAACATCCTCGCCTACCACCCCGTCACCGCGCGTCGCCGCGAGCGCGAACTTCCCTTTTTTATATGTAAAGACAACCTTGAGACCGTCTATTTTAAGCTCACAGTCGTAGGTGGGGTCAGTGGACATACCATTTGCATTGGGAAAAGGGTTTGCACAGACAATTTTTAGCCCCCCCACCGCAAAATAGCCCCCCACATAGTAACAAAACACCAAGGTT
>CAYHGO010000007.1:4651-13393 GCA_964356215.1 uncultured Candidatus Saccharibacteria bacterium
TTTTAAGCTCACAGTCGTAGGTGGGGTCAGTGGACATCCGATGTCCTTGGGACATCGGATGTCCACTGACTAGTTTGCGCACGCGCACGTCAAATGCGCGCACCTCTTCTTCAGAGAACGCATCGTTGAACGACCATTGCGGCGTTACATGCCGCACTTTTTTTAGAAACGGCAGCGGCTCGCCGATGATGCGGCGCGTGACCGAATCGGCGCGCGCGAGTTCCGGATACTTCTCTTCAATCTCCTTCAGTTCGCGATGAAGCGCGTCATAGGCGCTGTCGGAGAGCTCGGGCGCATCCAGCGTGTAGTATGTATGAGCATGGTGGGCAAGAAGCTCGCGGAGTTTTGCGACACGCTCTTGGGCCTTCTTCGGAGCTTTCATGGGCCTACTATACCCTATAACCTACTCCCTATACCCTGTATTTAGTAGTGCGCCTGGATGCCGCGCGATACGAAACGAGCGTTTGAAATATCCACGACATCGCACGAAACGTCGTAACCAACCGAGAAGAGATATGTTGTTACATTGTTTGGCGGCTGTGGCGCGCGGTATTTGTAAATCGTTACATCCGCACAGCGCGGATACGACGCGCCGGAGTTAAGAGAAAAGCGTTCAATAACCATAAGATGCGAGGCATTGTATACATAACTTATCCGCATAGCCGCCATGCCGTTACAGATCGTTACGGCGGGAGGGTTCCCGGCGTTATGCAAAATATAGCTGAATGCGTTCAGCCGCTGGTCGGCGTAAAGCGCGCATTCAAGACCGGCGTCGGCGGCATAAAACGCATACTGCGACGCAGTCGCGGAGGAGGCGAGCACCTGCTGTTTATAGCCGAGCGAACCGAGTGCGAGTCCGAACGAGAGCATCACCGACATAAAAATGATCGCTATCAGGAGCGCAAATCCGGCTTCCGGTTTCTTTCCGTTTTCTGTTTTCCGTTTTCTGTTTTCTAGCGTTATTGCCATGGCGTGAGGTTGTTGGTAATCGTTATAAAGTACGAAGAACCGTGATAGTCCCAGGACACGGTTGAGATGATGCGCTCATCGGTCTCTGAAACGTCATCAACCCGGATCGTCCGAGTAAATACGGTCTGTTCGCCGATACTTTGTTGAGTATATACGCCGTCTGAACGCCGATGGAGCTTTCCGCAAGAACCCGAACAAGACGCAAGCGCAGAGCCGGGTCCATAGCCCATTTGCCGCAGGACCGGATCAAGCGTGCACAGCGAATCGCGGCAATAGGCCTCTATTCCATTCTTGAAAACAGACCACCCATCACCGCTCGGATATGCGGTGAGGAATTCCTTGTCGCGCATCGCCCGCACGTATTCAATGCCCTCTTGGGCGAGATACGAGGCCGTGAGCCGATCGCGCGCAATAAGCGACGCAACGAATGCGCTGTTGGCGGCGACAAGCGGCCCCGCGATTGAAAGCGTGAGGATAGTGACCGCGACCATGGCCTCAATCAGAGTGAAGCCAGTTGGGAGCTGAAAGTTGGAAGTTGGAAGTTTGGAATTCATAGGTCGCTTCCGCGCATAGTCGCCCCGGTCTCAACCGTGAAGGATTGCGGGGGCTTCCCCGGGCCGGGAGAAACCGTTCCTTTCACCACAATCGTGACGCGTGGCTGTAGTCTGTCGCTCGCAGCCGCGCCGGACACATAGAACGAAAGCGAAGCAATATCCACAGAAGGATCCGTGAGGGCTACCCCGTTCCTCGTGATATACCCTTTGCCGCCGCTGACATCCCGTGTGTAAGCGATATTCGCTCCGTCTGTATCCCTGAACGAAAAACGGTTCGTGAGACAGCCGCCGCTGCAATAGTCCGTGCCGGTGCGGATACCGCGCGTCATCGTCTCCAGCGCGAACGAAAGGTTGTCAATGCCGGTCGCGACGCTCTGCGCCTGCCGATTGATGCCGACCATGAGAAGATAGGCGCCCGAGGCGAGCGTCATGATGAGCGCGAAGAGCCCGACGGCGACGATAAGTTCTATCAGGGTATACCCCCGAGCGAAAGTTGGAAGTTGGTTGGTGGGAGTTGGAAGTTTTTTCATGGAGGACATGCGGCGGCATTCGCGATAATTTGCCCCGACGCCGCAACCGAGACATACCGGCGCGCATCGCTCTGCGGCGATGCGACCGAAATGCATGCCGCCGTGTATACAGAACCGCCAGACGACCGTATGGAGGCATCCGGATTCGGCCGAGCGAACACGATGTCAAGCGACGACAATCCCTCTCTCGCACACGTCCAGTTGCCGCCCAATAGAGCGCAGAAATTATCTATGCTGATGCCGTTCCCAATATCATACACCTGCACAAGCGCATCACTGCTCGCATATACTTTGTCTCCAGGCTTGCAGTCAGGTTCGCCGCATGACGCAGGAGGCGACGTGTCCGCAAAGAGCGTGAAAGAACTCGGACTTCCGCTCAAGAAATGGATGCCGTAGCCGGCGTTATGTATCGCGTCGCGCGCACGACTCCCGATCCCGAAGGTCTGCGCGGAACGCAGGGTGAGCGCGATATCGTAGGCCGTGTTGGAAAGAATGATCGTCTTATTGAACGAGTTCTGACTGGTAAGCACGACTGTCGTAATAACGACGATGATGGAAAGCACGACCATGAGCTCTACCAGAGTGAAGCCCTTCGACAAGCTCAGGGCAAGACCGCGGCGAAAAAAAAGAGGTTCCATTGGGTAAAGTACGCAAGGAGGAAGCCGGCGGCCAGGTACGGCGCGAACGGCACCTCAATTCCCATTCTAGAGCCACGAGGCCTCGCCGCCAACACGACTATCCCGAACGCCGCGCCGATCCAAAACGAAAAGATGAAACCGGAAAGGGCCACGGGGCCGGTAAGAAGCGCGAGTCCGAACGCAAGCGGCGCGTCCGCCAAGCCCATTGCGCGGCCGCGCGAGAGGAAATGGATAAGCGCGAGAAATGTACCTATCAAAAGCGCGGTGAAAGCATATGAATAAAACGCCGTAAGAGAGGAGACAAAGAGGTATCCGACTGCGGCACCCGCCGCCACGAATGCGTAGAGGAGCGAGGACGGCAGTATCCGGTGGGCAAGGTCGTAGAGGACAAGAGCGAGGAGAAGCGTAAGCGAGAGGAGCGCGAACGGGAGCGCGGGCGCGAATCCAAGCTTCAGATATGCGAGAGCGAAAAGCGCGCCGAGGAGAAGCTCCGAGAGAGGAGCCGCAAGCGGCAGACGCGCGCTGCAGCAGCGCGCGCGCCCTCCCGAAGCAATGTAAGAAAAAACAGGCACAAGCGAGCGAACAGAGAGCGACGCGGCGCACGCATCACAGCGAGAGCGGCCGGAGAAAAAGCTCTGACCGGTGTGGAGACGCGCGACAAGCACGCCGACGAAGCTTGCAATAATCGCGCCAATCGCGAAAAAAAAGACCGACAAGAGAGGAGATATTTTACGACGGGCAGCTCGTAGCGGTCGCGCCGAGCGCGGTGGACCCCGTTGTAGCCGCGCCTGCGCTGTCAACACAGTAGTAGGTCCCGGCCGTGGTAATGAGTTCGCCGGAGACCGCGTATGCCGTTCCATTTGCCGCTACGTTGCAGGTAATCTCGGCAACTGTGCCGTTGGCGGCATTCGCCGCCGCGATCTGGTCGGTGATTTTCGCGTCGGTGAAGAGCGTATCCGCCGTACCGCACCCGCTCGCCGTGGAGGCATTCGTGCCGTAGTTGCCGTGGTCGTCGTAATAGAGGGTCGCTTGGGCGCGAATGCCGTCCAAGTCCGCCTTTACGGCCGCATCGTTGCCCTTGTTTCTGGCGGTATTGAGCGACGCGAGCACGACCGCCGAGAGGACGCCGATGATGGCGATGACGACGAGTAATTCAATGAGGGTAAAGCCGCGTTTCATGACAGGTTTTTTAAGAGTAGAATTAATTTTGCGTTGCACAGGCGCCGCACACAGTCGCACCGTCAGCCGGTTGGCCCGCGACACCGCACCTTTTACCGGTTGAGTCAATGCACCAGTATGCGGAGGCCTGGCCGGAGGGGCGGGCTGAAGAAACCATGTATGCCGAACCGCTTGAGCCGCAAGTTACTAAACCACCGCTACCGTTTGCACTGTCAATCTGCGAGATTGCCTGGGCGATCGTGGCATCGGCTACGAATGTGCCGGCGGTGGTGCAGGCGGATGCCGTACCGTAGCTGTTAGAGTTTGAATCGTAGTACAACTCGGCTTGCGTTGATATGGTCGCTAAGTTGGATTTGATGGCCGCATCGTTGCCTTTGGAGCGGGCGGTATTGAGCGATGCGAGCACGACCGCCGAGAGGACGCCGATGATGGCGATGACGACGAGTAATTCAATGAGGGTAAAGCCCCGGGAACGATTTTTTTTCATACTATATGCTATGCGGCTAATGGATACATTGTACGGCAGAACGGCCGATACGGAAACAAGGGTGTGGACAGTGCTTTATATGGAGCCGGCGAGGTTGTAGATGGGCAAGAGGACGGCCGCAAGCAGGGTCCCGACGCCAAGGCCCAACGCGACTATCATTATGGGCTCAATGAGGCCGACGAGCGTATCCACGGCATTCGTTACTTCGCGGCTGTAGAACTTGGCGAGCGTGGTGAGAATCTTGCCGAGCTCGCCCGTCTCTTCGCCGACCTTCGTCATCGCGACCATGATGCCGGGTATTTCCGGGTGCTTTGCAAGCGCGTCAGAGATGGATGAGCCGCCTTTCACGTCGGCGCCGACCTCGGTGAGCACGGACGCGTACGCGGCGTTCCCCACGACCGAACCCGTGATTTCTATCGCTTCCACGACCGAAACGCCGGAGAGAAGCATCGTGGAGAAATTGTCAGAGATGCGCGCAAGGTAGAGCTTCCGATAGAGGTCGCCCACGTACGGGACCGAGAGTTTCAAGCTGTCCAGCACGAGCCCGCCGCGCTCGGTCTTTCTCATCTGCCACAGATAGAAGCCGCCCGCGACAAGCGCGATGAGCGCGAAGATGCCGTAACGAACGAGGAATTCTGAAATGCCGATGACGATGGCGGTGTAGATCGGCACCGCCTGGCCGGAATCCAAAAGCACGGCGCTGATCTTCGGGATGACCAAGGTTAGCATGAGCGCCATCACGCCGACAAAGACCACGATGACGAAGACCGGATAAATAAGCGCATTTTCGGCCTTGCTCATGATGTCGTAGGTGCGATCCAAGTAATCGGCGAGGTACACGAAGGTCTCTGACAGTTTGCCCGACTCTTCGCCCGCGCGCACCATGTTGACGTAGAACGCGCTGAACACCTTCGGGTGGCGCGCGAGCGCCTTGCTGATGGGGCTCCCGCTCTGCAGGTCATCGCCGACCGTTGAAAGGATCGTTGCGAGCCGTCGGTTGTCCACTTCGGCGGCCAGCAGGCGGAAGATGCGTAGCGCGGATACCTGCGCTTCAAACAAAGTCGCTATTTGACGCGAAAGAATGACGACGTCCTTATTGGAAACCCGTCCGAAGAACGAAAATTCAAAACGAAAGAGCGACCGTTTCTCGGCGGATTCTATTGCCGAAACAATGAGATCGCGCCGCTGGAGCGCAAGAACGGCGACCTCCTGCGACGGCGCCTCTATGGTTCCGTCCCGCTCGTGGCTGTCCTGGTCAATCGCGTGGTACTTGAAAAGCATGAGTTATTTAGAAAGAGTCGTGCCTGTCGCTTTCGCAAGCTCTTGTATCTGAATGCTGTGGCGATGGAGCGTCCTCGAGCCCATTTTATTTTCTTGGTCCAACTCTGCAATTTTGCCGGCGAATCCATCCATGATATTTAAAATCTTGTCGACTTTTTCCTCCGTACGTATGTTAGAGGCTTCGATGGAGTCAAAACGCGACTTGATGTTGAATTTCTCAAGGTGTGAGTCTACGATCTTTCCTCGCAGTAAATCAATGCTGTCGCGAACCGGTTTGATTTCTTTTGTGAACTTTTCTCCAATCCACTTTTTATCATCCTTATTCAACATACAGAAACAGTATACCACTGCACTCACGTCTCGCCGCAGTTGTGTACAAAAAAGCCCGCGGCATGCCGCGGGCTTTGAACGTGTGCAAACTATCGCACAGGCAGAATCGGGCAGATCTTGTCGACCTTGGCCTTCGCCCGCATCTTCCAGAGCGCGTATGCCTCGCTCTTCTTGAATTGCCGGACCACCGCAATAATCAGCACCAGCATTGCTGTCGCAATGGCGAGCGACGCCGGAATCCAGAGTAGCAGATTCATGAACTGGTCTTCCAGCCATGTAGCCGCATTCCATACGCCGTGTACAGACGAGACGGCTACACGTCCGGCATACGGCGCGAGGTACCAGAGCGCAAACGGTATTCCGATCGCGGCCAAGACATGCCAAGGCAGAATCCGCACACCGGCGATGGTCAACTGATTTTGGGTCGGAACTGCTTTGTAGTTAAAGAAGAATATCCGATCAAGAAATCTACCGCCGATGATCCACGAGTTGTATTCCGAACTCGGAAGGTAGATGAACTTTTTGCCCATTAGAACAATGGATAGGCCCATTGTCGGCCACTCGGAAAGTCCGAAGACCAGTTCGAAGAACCAGTGTACGACCGAGGCCAGAATTCGCAGAAATCCGAACACCGGCAGTCGCCACCACCGCATCACGCAGATATGCACTTGCGACGGCTTGTATTCGAATGGATACGCATTCCTGTACACCCACCCATTCTTGTCGATATGGTCTCTCATCTCACACCTCCTGTGAAAAAACGATACTCTAGCTTCACTATACCAGGCTTTTTTATAAATTACAAGTAGCGCTCAAAGGTTTTGGGGTCCATCGCATGTTCGTAGGCGTGCTCCACGGTCACCTCGCCCTTGTGGACGAGTTCGGCGAGCGCGCGGTCCATGTCTATCATGCCCTCCTGCGAGGAGGTTTGGATGACGGCGCTAATCTCGTGCGTGCGCGCGTCGCGGATGAGCGTGGAAACCGCGTTGTTGTTGATGAGCAGTTCATACGCTGGGATGAGCCCGCCCGAGACGCGCGGGATGAGCCGCTGGGAGAAGATGCCGGCCAAGCTTCCGGCGAGCTGGACGCGAACCTGGCTCTGCTGTTCGGCCGGGAACATGTCAATGATGCGGTCAATGGTTTGCGCGGCGTTGTTGGTGTGGAGCGTAGAAAACACAAGATGCCCCGTTTCCGCCGCAGTGACTGCCGACGAAATAGTCTCATAATCGCGCATTTCGCCGACCATAATGACATCCACATCTTCGCGGAAGGCGCTCTGAAGCGCCGTATGAAAATCGGACGTATCAATATGCACTTCGCGCTGGTGGATGAGCGACTTTTTGGGTGTGAAGACGTATTCTATCGGATCTTCGATAGTGAGAATGTGTTCTGCGCGCGAATCATTAATGCGGTCTATCATCGTCGCGAGCGTCGTGGACTTGCCCTGCCCTACCGGCCCGACGCAGAGAAAAAATCCTTGCTCTCGCTGGGTAAACACCTCCAGCACGGAGGGCAGATTGAGCTCGGAGAAAGAGTGAATGGCGCGTGGAATAAGCCGCAGCGCTAAAGAGGTCGTGCCTTGCGCGCGGTAGCCATTGATGCGGAAGCGCGCGTCCGCGCCGTGCGCGTAAGAGAGGTCTATAGCTTGATTCTTCTGGAATGATTCCCAGCGTTCTGCCGGCACGATGGACTTGAGCATTGCCTCCGTTTCTTCATTGGTCAGCGGCGGATGCTTGGCGACTGGAATGAGCGCGCCGGCAACCCGGAGCATCGGGGAACCGCCGACAAAAATATGGAGGTCCGAGCCGCCCTCCGCGACGACGAGGTCCAAAAGTTCCTCCAGGCGCCGATCGGGAGCCATGACGCTAACGGGAGGTCCCCGCTTCAATGGTGCGCAGTGTCTCGGCAAGCACTTCGGAGGGAATGGCGGACGCTTTGATGATATAGCCGTCGGCGGATAGCTGTTTCGCTTTTTCTATGTCGGAATCCTGCCCCTGATTCGTCAGGATGATAATTTTCGACCCCTTCGCGAGCTTTTCCTTCCGTATCGTCTCCAGCGCTTCAAAGCCGCTCATGCCCGGCATGATGAGGTCCAATAGGATGGCATCCGGCGCTTCTCCTTTCCGGAGCGCGGCGAGAAAGTCCTCGCCGCTGCCGAACACGCTCACCTCGTGACCGGCATTCCGGAACTTGACCGCATAGAGGTCCAAGAGAAACCGGTCGTCATCCACCAGATATACGCGATAGGCCATTGTGGGTAGTATACTACGCGCTCGCGTCAAGCGGTCTCCCCTTCGGGGAAAAGTTCCCCTCCGAGCGTGTTGATCTCTTCGAACGGTATCTCGCCCGCAAGCGCCTTCACGATGGCGTCCTCGCGCATCGTGAGCATGCCGTCCGCGCGCGCGGCGGCGTAGACCTTCTCTTCCACCGGCTCCTTGAGTACGACTTGTTCAAGTGTCTTGCTCATGCGCAGTATCTCAAAAACGGCGGTGCGGCCGCGCGTGCCGTTCGGACATTCGGGAGTCGGGCTTGCATGATAGAACTGCTTAAAGGGCGGAAGCCGCTTGCGGTATTGCTCCGGCAAGTCGGTGAATTGCCGCTCCAGAAATTCTTTGATGCTGTCCTTGATCGGGAACGGTTTGCCCGCGTCCGGACAGAGCCGCCGAACCAATCGCTGGCCGATGACGGCGACCAAGGTCGGCGCGAGGAGAAAGGGGTCCACGCCCATGTCAATGAGGCGCGGAATGGCGCCGGCGGCGGTGTTGGTGTGGACG
>CAYHGO010000008.1:0-13002 GCA_964356215.1 uncultured Candidatus Saccharibacteria bacterium
GTGATGGACTACCCGATCTTCATCAGCGACGGACCGTTCAATGACTTGGAGTGCAAGGTGGGCGGTATTGACGAAGACCGCGGCAAGGTGAAGGTGATGGTCTCTATGTTCGGCAGAGAAACTCCGGTTGAACTGGATTTTTTGCAAATTCGCAAACTCTAAGGTACTCTCACACGACGTATGGCAACGGTAGTCAAAAAAATAAAACTCCAAATTCCCGGCGGAGCGGCTACGCCTGCGCCGCCTGTGGGCACCGCGCTTGGCCCCGCCGGCGTGAATATCGGCCAGTTCGTCACTCAGTTTAATGAGGCGACGAAGGACAAGAAGGGAACGATTATTCCGATAGAGCTTTCGGTCTACGACGACCGTTCGTTCACTTTCGTTATGAAGAATCCGCCGGCCTCGCGCCTTATTCTCGCGGCGCTCGGCCTCCCGAAGGGCTCGGGCAAGGCGAAAGAGCAGAAGGCGGGCACGCTCACGAAAGCTCAGGTCACCGCGATTGCCGCCGAGAAGATGCCGGACTTGAACGCGTCAACGCCCGAAGCCGCCGCCCGCACTATCGCCGGCACGGCACGGTCTATGGGGATTGATGTGACCAAATAAGGAACATCAATCGACCGGAGGCCGACGGGCCGAGGTGGGCCCGCGCCGATTTGCTTTTTGTGCCTCCGGCGCGTACAGTTTGTTCGGGTATTTTGAACATTTTGGAGGGCACCATGATTGATAGTGGCATGTTCGGATCAAGTGTTGCACTAGAAGACAGACTGAAGACCATTGAGGAAATCGGCCAGTTCGCCGACCACCTGAAGGGTATCGGGCTCAAGATAGTGCTTACACAGGGGAGTTGGGATTTGTTGCATGTGGCTCACAAGAGATACATCGCCAAAGCCCGTTCCCATGGAGATGTTCTTGTTGTTGGCGTGGATTCCGACGAGAAGATACGCTCTCGCAAGGGTGAAGATCGACCGCTGGTCCCACAGGAGGAACGCCTCGAGATGCTCGCGGCTCTGAGGAGTGTTGATGTAGTAGTCCTCAAGGAGCTGAACCACCCCAAGTGGGTCCTTATCAAGGAAGTTCGGCCTGATGTCCTTATCGTCTCGGAGACGACGCGGAAGAATAAGCCGATTCCGCAGGAGGAGATAGACGAGATCCAGAAATACTGCGGAAAGATCGTCATCCTTCCTGCTCAGGGCGAAACGACGACGAGTGCGCGCATCGCAAATTTCACGTTCACCGTCGCTATGCGTATTAGAGCGGCTCTCGAAGCGGCGATACCGCACATCATTGAGAGCGTCACGGGCTCACCAGAAAGAAAGGAGGAGAAAAAATGAGAATCCTTGTCCTCTATATGCCAGTGATCCATCGGGGATATCTCGATCTCATCGACCGAGCGAAACCGCACGTCATCGCGCTCCTCTCGGAAGAAGTGCTTCAAACTCTCCCCACGACGCTCGCATATGTTGCAAAGAAAGACATCCTCCGCGCGCTCACCGGGACTGAAATGCAACTCGCTCTTGCCGCTCTCGTTGAACCGGCAGGTATAGCGGTTGAAGTCTGGAATGCGCGCCATCTCCGTTCGGTCGGTAGGCAGAGCGAGATACTGATGCCCGACGAAGATATCAGCAAGGCGGTCGTGGAGGAATATTTCGGCGGTACGGAATCAATAGCGATTATCGCTCCGCCAACGCGGCTCCGGTATCACCGTGGCAACGTCGAGGAGAAGAAGCTCTTGGTGCCTGATCGCCGTATACCGCTCAGCTCGCTTGATCGAGAGATGATGAGTTTCGCGACGAACGTGTCTGAACGTAGTCCTGACTGGTGGCTACAAGTAGGCGGTGTCCTCCTCACGAGAGACGGTCGGCTCATCGCCGCGTACAACGAGCATCAACCGCACGAGCATATCGCGGCGACATTCGGCGATCCGCGGAGCCTCTACAAGAGTGGCGTGCGGACTGACCTCTCGTACAGCGACCATGCCGAGCATATTCTCGTCGGCGAAGCGGCAAGAACAAAGTTCGGAACAGACGATTCAACTCTGTACCTTACGACGTTCCCCTGCCTCCCGTGCTCTCGACTTGTCGTACGCGCTGGTGTGAAGCGCCTGTTCTACCGCGATCCTTCGTATGGACTTCTCGATGCGGATGTGTATCTCCGCATGAAAAGAGTGGAGCTCATCGAAGTGTCAGAATGAAAGCGGACATATGAAAGCAGACATATGAAAGCGGCCTCCGGGCCGCTTCTTCTTTGCATAAAAAATCCCCGGCGCGAGCCGGGGAGGGGAACAAGAATCTTCCCAATCATGTTTCTGTTCCTGTGTATCCAAGCTTAACGCGGAGCGCGTCCCCTCCTGTTCCACCGCCGACGATGATGTTGGCGTGGAAATGGGGGATGGACGACCCGGTGTAATCCGTGCTGCCGAACCGGAAATAGAAGCCGCCTGCGGGGAGGTCATACTCTTTCACCGCCCACTCGACGAGCATGCCGAGCTCCGCCCACGCTTCAGGGGGAAGCGGCGGACCAAGCACATGCTGCTTGTAGACGATGAGGAGCTGGAGCTTCGCACCCGCATACAATTCCATGTTCTCGGTAAGCGCCCAGTACGCCGTTTCTTTGAGGACCGGCTTAGGGTGGTACGTTGGAGCGGCACCGCTGCAGAAGTCAACGCAAAAAGAACATATTCCCGCAGCCGCTATCCGTTCGTAAAGCCGGCGTTGCTTTTCACTGCGCACATGACGCATGTTTACTTCTGTCATGGACTTCTCCTCTATGGGCTGACGGGAATACCGCTAATTGCTGGATGAGGGTCGTAATCCGTAACCTCGAAGTGTTCTTTGCGGAATGCTTCAAGAGTATCCGGAGGATCTTTCAGCATTACGGTCGGGAACCGCCGGGGTTCACGGGAGACGATTTCTTCTATGATTTTCCGCTGGTTCTCGTAGTAGTGGGCATTGAGGTACGCAATGCTCATGATGCCGGGCGTATACCCAAGCACATGACAGAATGAGAGCCACAGTGCCGCATGAGAAAGACGGTCATGCGCTTCGCCAGCTCCAAGATCGGTAGAACGCCACGCGGTTGCATAATTCAATTTTCCGCCAAGGACCAACAGATTGATGACTGTACCATGACAAGGAACTGTCACCACCTGTTGAACCTTGCCCTTGCCGCGATAAATGCCTGGTGGGTAGAGCGTGGTCATGATGTGTGTTTTCAGATGCGGTAATTCCCGAATTTGATCAAGAACGGCCTGAACTTGGTTGAATGTGCCGCCCCTAGGTGTCGGGAAGTCATGAAGCACAGCATAGCTTGCTGGTCCCATATCTCCCTGTACCAGACCGCGTTTTTTACATTTTCTCGGGTCGGCGAATGTTGAGTTCCAGAATGGCACTCCCCACACATTGTTGAGCTCCTCGTTCATCCGCACTCCGTTTACGAGAAGGGCGAACCCTTCGTTAATGCCGGCTTTGCCGATCTTGCGGCAGGTTTCCATCGGGAAGCCGTTCTCGATGTGGTATACGCTCGTCACGATAAAGGGGATACTGTAGGTCACTTTTTCTTCCTCCCCTTTTTTCTTGCTTTGTTGGGTTTCTGAGCGAACACCCATCCTGAGCGCTGTCCTGCAGATGCTTTGGTACTGCGTGTCCGGTATCCGATCAGCGAATGGTTTGTAGAAGTTGTTCATGAAGCAGCCTCTCTGTAATGAACTGCGTTGAATTGATGTCCTGTCGCATTATACTGGACACGGATAAATAGTCAAATTTCTTTTCATAAAAACAGAACCGCCCAAACAGAAGCGGTGTCTGTTGGGCGTGATGCTAGTGCAGGACTTTGCTGGGGGAAGGTTTTGCAAGCAATTCCAGTCCTGCTTCCATCTCTGCGAGTTCTTCCATACTTACCAGCAACATCAGATCGCTCAGTAGGCGCTCTCTTCGCGCGAACAACAGGAGAGCAATTAGGCTGCCGGCGAAGACAAGTCCTGAGATCAGAGAAAGAAAAGGTCTTCCATCGACCAAGCCAAAGAGTAAGGGGAAGATACTGAGAAGAGCCGAGAGGAGGCAGAGTGGAAATATAAATGCGTACCATCTAATCTTATCGGCGATTTGGACCACTGGGTACTCGTTGTCTTTCATAACCGTGTCCTCATTCTAATTGGAGAGCTATCTAATATTATGGTATGGCCAAAATCTAACACTGTCAATACATGGTAAGGTAGCTCCATGGATTTCCCACGTATCAAGAAAGAAGACCACGAGGTGTACCGTGCGCTCGTGGGAGAGGAGAAGCGGCAGGCGGAGGGGCTGGAGCTGATACCGTCGGAGAATTACGTGTCGCGCGCGGTGAAGGAAGCGATGGCCTCCTCGCTCACGAATAAGTATGCGGAGGGGTATCCGGGGAAGCGCTATTATGGCGGGCAGGAATTTACGGATAAAGTGGAGACGCTCGCGCTCGCGCGCGCGAAGAAATTATTTAAAGCGAAGTATGCGAACGTACAGCCGCTTGGCGGCGCGAACGCGAACATCGCGCTCTACTTCGCTCTCTTGCAACCCGGCGACACGGTGCTCGGCATGGACCTCTCGCACGGCGGGCATCTCACGCACGGGCACCCGGTGACCTACATAACCAAGATTTTCAATTTCGTGCGATACAAGATGAAAAATGTGGAGACGGGCGAGATTGACTACGATGAGATGCGGAAGATTGCGAAGAAGGTGAAGCCGAAGATCATTCTCGCCGGCTTCTCGGCGTATCCGCGCGAACTGGATTACAAAAAATTCGTCAGCATTGCACGCGAAGTGGGCGCCGTAGCGGTAATGGACATCGCGCACATCGCCGGGCTTATCGCGGGCAAGGCCGCCAAAAACCCGTTTGATTACGGCTTTGACGTAATGACGACCACGACCCACAAAACACTTCGGGGCCCGCGCGGCGGGATGATACTCGTTCGCAAGGATGAAGAGCTTGCCAAAAAAATAGATAAAGCCGTGTTCCCGGGCTTTCAGGGCGGTCCGCACATGCACCAGATAGCGGCGAAGGCGGTGTCATTTGGGGAGGCGCTTAGGCCGTCGTTTAAAAAATATGCGAGGCAAATCATCAAGAATACAAAAGCGATGGAGAAGGTCTTCAAGAAGGCGGGCGCGCGGATGCTCGCGGGCGGCTCCGACAATCACCTTATTCTGCTTGACGTGTGGACGTCGTTTGGCATTTCAGGCGGAGAAGCGGAGAAGCTGTTGGACCGCGCCGGCATCACGCTCAACAAAAATGCGATTGCGGACGACACGAGAAAGCCGATGGACCCTTCCGGCATCCGCTTCGGCACGCCGGCGATGGCGACCCGCGGTTTCAAGGAAAAGGACTGTACGCGGGTTGCCGAGCTCATGCTTGAGGTGCTCACCTCACGCACGGATGCGGCGGTTGCGCGAGCGAAGAAGGAGGTCAAGAAGCTCGCCCTCGCGCACCCCATCCCCGAGTCATTCAGCTAGAAGTTTTTCAGATAGGATTTAATCCTATCTCTATCCTCACTTTCCTTATCTCCCTTGAAGTAGACCTCGATGAAGTCGACGCGATTCTCGGCGGGTAGGTAGGCATAAACGAGCCGCAGAGCATCTCGGTGCAGGGATGCGCAGGATATCCGAGTCTTCAAGATAACGATATTTTTTGACCTATGGAGGACATTCCAATGTTTCGAGCCGCGTCCTTCTGGCGATTGAGCCATGACTTGTTTTACTTTAGCGATGTCCGTGTCTAGTGATAGGAATCGTTTATACAGCTTTGCGTATTCGCGCGCGAAACTCGGATCTTCGGAAAACTGCATAGTGATGCTAGAGACTATAGCGGGTCATATTCACGCACAGAGAGAGCGTCAGATCGGTAGAAAACGTGATCATATTCTATATTTTCACTGTCTTCTGCCACTGCCCACGGAGTATCCTCGTGCGAGAGCGAAGTGAGTTGTGCTGCGGTTTTGTCGCCATACCGACCGAGAACATCATCAACCATCCCAAGCTCTCGCGCGCTTAGCTTGGTGAGGTCAGGTTCCGTCCGGGGAAGGAACTTCTTCTGTTCGTACTTGAAATGAGTGCTCTCCACCTCCTCAAGATCCCCATCTTTTTTCATCTGCTCAACGACCTTCACGAACTCGCGCGGTGTCGGACCATAGTGATTCTTGATATAGGTGAGCCCCATTAACTGCTCCTCGTACTTCTCGTAATAATCCATGTCGATGAAATAGAGAAGCTTGTAGAGAGCCGTCATGCCGATATTCGGCTTGCCGGCTGTTTTACCAAGCACATAGAGCAATACCTGCTTGAACTTCTCCACATTCTTTTGCGGGACAGAGATGCGCATGCCGCCTGATACACTCGCATTGCCCTTCCGCTCTAGAGCGAAAAGGTCCCTGACCTTCGCGTCCTCCGCGACAGTGAGCGGCCGTTCGCCCTTCTCAATCCGTATCAGCGTTGGGCGCGATATACCGAGCATCTGCGCCAGATGCTCCTGGCTCATGCCATGCATCTTCCGCAATTCCCGCACATGTATCTTTAGGTTAGTCATGCGTGCAGTATATGCTATAGAGATTAAGTTATCAACACGATGTCCACAGTTGCAAAGAATTTGTAAAAGAGTACAATTTCGTGTAATTCGAGCGATCAAAACTCAAACGAAGATTATTAGCGTGCGTAACATGATTCACAGAATGACAAAGCAAAACCAAGTCTGGGTCAGTCCATCCAGTGGCGACTGGAAGGTACATTCAGCGGGTTCAGAGAGGGCCGCAGGCGTGTTTGACACAAAAGCTGAAGCGGTTGAGCGGGCTCGTGAAATTGCCATCAACAAAAATGCCGAGATGTTCGTGCAGAATAGAGATGGTGAAATCGGATGTAGGAATTCCTACGGGAATGATCCTGCTTCTTCGAAAGGATAACAAATCGAATCCGGTTCAAAGATCCGCTCATGGCGGGTCTTTGAATTTTATCCGTTTATTAACACTTGATACCGCTCGAACAGGAATTCGAGGCGGGCGGCTCCGGAGGAAAAGGGCTTCGTGATACCGTAGGCGCGGTCCACCGCGCGGTCGAACGCGTGAAGGTGGAGAGAATCGCACTAGCTTAACCGATCCTTGAATCATTTCATTGATTTCTGTAGCGAGGTATACTAGTCCTATGTCTTTAGTATCCATACCAGAAGCATCAAAATGGGCGACGAATTACATGGATAAAGAGGTGTTGCCCACAAATATTTCTTATCTTGTCCAATATGGCAAGGTTAAAAAACATGGTGAAAATGGCTCAACCCTGGTTGATTTGGGTGATCTCAAAAAATACTACGAATCATACAATGGCAAACGCGAAATAAGCTGGAAGAAAAATCTCGGCAATGACCTAAACTGGACACTTTCTTTTGATAATCTACGCGAGAAAGATACGACAAAGCATGTTCACCGGCTTCATCCATACAAAGGGAAATACATCCCCCAACTCGTTGAATATTTTATTAAATAGTATTTTTCACATTATGAATAACAACATTATATTTTCAATAACCGCAGAGGATGTACAAATAGAAGCAATAGAAAAAATTGGTAGAAAACTTACTGATGACGAAATACAAACAGCCAAAAAAGGCTTGGAGTTTGGCATTTTAACCGGAATTGATATAGTCTATAAAACTATAATGCGAGAAATGATAAAGAAATGAACCAAGACGTAAAAAAATTAAGCCCGTCAGATTTATTGGCAACTCAATTCCTTGAAAGAGCCAAAGAATTTCAGGCGAATGTAGAGCTAATAAAAGTTTTAAAATCGAGGACTTACAAAATTGGTGAGGCCAATGTTTTGGTACGCGCATCCTCAGAAGGCAATAGGAGATACTTTTTTGGAATTAACTATATTACCGTTGAAGATATTGCCAATCTCGATAACCCATTTGTCGCTTTTATATGTGGCTCAATAGATAAAGTCGTAATTATTCCAGCTAAAATTTTATTTAAACATTTACCAGAAATCAGCCATGATAGAAATGGTGAATATAAAATCAATATTGATAAAGACTTAAATATTATCCTGGCTGGAAGAAATAATCGTATAGATTGCAGCGCTCTTATTAACAAATGGAATCTTTTAACAACCCCGCCAGTTATACAAGAAGAAAGTAAAAATACTGCTGAAGAAAGTCTCCATTCAATTTTGCAAGGGCGTTTATTAGAGATAGGAAATGTGAGAGGGTTTGATACTTTCTGCCCAAACAAAATAAAAACATTTAATGAGAAGAAACTCGACGACATTGCTACTCTTAAAACATGTCCGGAATTACAGTTTTCTGATTTTAACCTGCTCAGGCAAATTGATGTTCTTTGGTTTAAAAACAGAGGAAATAAGTTTGTTCCCGAATATGCTTTTGAGGTCGAACTTTCTACTGGGGTCTGGAGTGGTGTTGGAAGAATGGCGACTCTAATTGATTACTCAAATGTTGGACTGTACGTAATTTCGAATGACTCAAGAAAGTTCAAGCAAGTGATCTCATCTTTTCCTGAAACTGGAAGCAGATATAAATTTGTGCCCAATGATTTATTGGGCGATCTTTACTCTGCCGAGATGAATCTTAAGGAACTTCGAATTGATATCGGGTTATAACTTTTTAAGTATGGCTCTATCCAAAGAACAAACGAACATAGCAATTCCGTACAATCCCTACGAGCCGGAGCCCTATACCCGCTGGACTATGCGGGGGATGTTGGATCTAGAAAATGAACTTAAGGTGGCAGACGAGTTTTGGGACTTCCTTGGTGGTAAAAATACGTACAAAGATTTACTCGACTGCTTCGAGAGGGTTGGTATCGAATTGAGAGACGAAATTGACGATTATTTTGAACATTTTAATAAGGATTAAGACCTTACGGTATATATGGAAGAGCGAATACGAAAGGCAGTCAGCGAGGCGCTTGCAGGCATGGGAGCGCGGGACGTCGCATTTGTGGTGGAGCGGCCGGCAGTTGCCGCGCACGGGGACTACACGACGAACGCCGCCATGAAGATTTTTGGGCCGCTAAGCCACGGTAATATTAGAAGCTCATCAGGAAGGAGAGGGTCACAGGTCATGTATCAATGGCGCCCCCTTCTTGAGAAATTCAATAACCCGCGCGAGCTCGCGGACTCGCTCGCGCGGGTGCTGATTGAATCGCTCGGTGCAGATATCGCGAGCCATGTTGCCGTTGCAGGTCCGGGCTTTATTAACATCACGCTTTCGCAGGGGGCGGTCGCGCTTGCGGTTGCAGAAGCGGATGCAAAAGGAGTTGAATGGGGAAAGAATAATGCGGAAGACGGGGAACGCGTGATGATTGAATATTCCAATCCGAACGCATTTAAGGAAATGCACATCGGCCACCTAGTCGGCACCGTAGTCGGCGAGGCGTTGTCGCGGCTGATAGAAAACTCCGGAGCGACGCTCGCGCGCGACACATTCGGAGGCGACATCGGACCGAATGTGGCGAAAGCGCTTTGGGGATTGCGCAAGAATGGCGTCACGAGTCCATATATGGCGAGAGAAATGGGCGAAGCATATTCCAAAGGTTCAAACGCGTACGAGAGCGATGTCAAGGCGAAAGAAGAGATAGACGCGCTTAATCAGGAAATATATTCTGGCGAGGACAGGGAGCTGGCGGAATTATGGCGCAGAGGGCGAGATGTCTCAATGGAAGAATTCAGAAAGATTTGGAAAATTCTCGGCACGCGATTTGACTTTGAATTCTTTGACAGCGACACGACCGAGACCGGCCTGCGCGTAGTGAATGACGGCTTGAACAAGGGCATCTTCCAGAAGAGCGACGGAGCGATTATCTATAACGGCGAGGAGAAGGGCGTGCATACTCTCGTGTTCATCACATCGCACAACACGCCCACCTACGAGGCGAAGGATATCGGCCTCGCTTTCATTAAAGAAGAGCGATGGCCGTCTGATAAAGTCATTATCGTTACCGGGAACGAGCAGACAGGGCGCTTCAAGACCATTCTCGCGGCGCTCGGAGAGCTCGTGCCGAAGCTCGCAGAGAAGACGGCGCATGTCGCGACCGGCTTTTTGAAGCTTACGTCGGGCAAGATGTCCTCGCGCGAGGGGAATGTTATTACCGCTATGGGATTCATACAAGAGGTGATGGAGAAGGCAAGCGAGAAAAATCAGGACCCACTAATCGCCAAACAGGTCGCCGTCGGAGCTATAAAGTACATGATACTGCGGCAAGCGCCGGGTTCGGATATTATTTTTGACGAAGAAAAGTCGCTCTCTCTGGAGGGCGACTCGGGGCCCTACCTGCAGTATGCGCTGGTGCGTGCGAAGAAGATATTGACCTATGGAGCTACGGGTGAGGGCGGCACCGAAGAGTCCGCAGAGCCCTACGCCGTTGAACGGCTCATCCTGCACTACCCGGAGGTCGCCGCGCGAGCCGCGCGCGAACTCGCCCCCAACCTCTTGGTGAACTATCTCACCGAGCTGGCGGGCGAGTGGAACGCATTTTATGCGAAGGAGCAGGTGCTCGGCTCGCCTCAAGAGGTCTACAAACAGCGGGTGACGCGCGCCTTCGCGAACACAATGACAAACGGCCTCACCCTCCTCGGCATCCCCACACCCGATAGAATGTAGATTGCGCGCTGGTGTGTACTGTTTTCATTTTCGGCTGATAAACGCTAGGATAAACAGGTATGGCGGAGAAATCTGAAGCCGCAAGGCGGGAGGAGGAGATTCTGGCGTTCTGGGAACGCGAGAAGATTTTTGAAAAATCGCTCGCGAAAAAACCGACCAAGGGCGATTTTATCTTTTATGAAGGGCCGCCCACGGCCAACGGCAAGCCCGGCATCCACCACCTCGCGGCGCGCGCATTCAAGGACGCGATTCCGCGTTACAAGACAATGCGCGGCCATCGTGTCGCGCGCCGCGCCGGCTGGGACACGCATGGGCTCCCCGTGGAATTGGAAGTGGAGAAGCAACTCGGATTCAAGGGGAAGCCGGATATTGAAAAGTACGGCATCACGGCGTTTAATTCGAAGTGCCGCGAGAGCGTGTTTCGCTACATTGACGAGTGGGCGAAGTTTACGAAGCGCATCGGCTTCTGGGTGGATGATACGAAGGCCTACTTCACTTTTGACAGTTCCTATATGGAGGTGCTCTGGCACCTTTTCGCACAGACAGCGAAGGACGGTAGGCTCTATAAAGATTACAAGGTGCTCCCTTGGTGCCCCAGATGCGGCACGGCGCTCTCTTCGCACGAGCTCGCGCAGGGCTATGAGGAGGTGAAGGACATCGCCCTCACGGCCAAGTTTGAGCTTGTGGACGAGCCGGGCACTTACTTACTCGCGTGGACCACGACACCGTGGACCTTGCCGGGCAACATCGCGCTCGCAGCGAGAGGGGACATTCCATACGGACTCTACGAGAAAGATGGTGAGAGAGTGATTCTCGCCGATGTGCGGGCAAAAGAAGTGCTAGGAGAGGGGTGGACTCGCGTGAAAGATGAGTATGTCGTAGCGAAAAAATATAAGCCGCTTTATACCTATGCACATGAACTTGTAACTGATGAATTCGAGAAAGCGCAGTTCCCTAAGGCGTTCCGGGTATACGATGCGGATTTTGTAACGACCGAGGACGGCACCGGCATCGTACACACGGCGGTGATGTACGGCCAAGAGGATTTCGAGCTCGGGAATAAAGTCGGCCTGCCGAAGACGCATCTTGTAAACCCGGAAGGGAGGTTTGTTGAAGGAGTTGGATTTCTTGCGGGCCGTTCCGTCGTTGAAGAAGATACGTCAGTAGAGATACTGAAGGATTTGCAGGAGCGCGGTTTGCTTTTCAAAAAAGAATCATACGCGCACGAGTATCCATTCTGCTGGCGCTGTAAGACGCGGCTTATCTATTACGCGCGCGACTCGTGGTACATCCGCATGTCCGACCTGCGCGAGAAGCTCGTCGCGGAGAACAGAAAAATTCATTGGGAGCCGGAATATATTCGTGACGGGCGCATGGGCGAGTGGCTCGCAAATGCCAAAGAATGGGCTATAAGCCGCGAACGCTATTGGGGAACGCCACTGCCTATATGGCGGAGCGCTGACGGCAATGAACAGCTGGTGATAGGCTCGGTAGAAGAACTTAAAAAATATACAAAAAAATCCGGCAACAAATATTTCGTCATGCGCCACGGCGAAGCCGAGAATAATGTCAGAGGCCTGCTCAATGATGACGACTGCATTCCCGGAAATCTCACTGATAAAGGGAAGGAGATGGTCCGTGCGACGGCACAGCGCCTCAAAAATGTCGGCATCACTCATATTATCCACTCGCCGCTTCGGCGCACGGCACAGACCGCAGAAATCGTCGCAAAAGAACTTGGTTTATCGGGATGCGCGGCTAGCGATGAACGCCTGCGCGAGATAAGGTTCGGCGTCTTGAATCGCGAATCGGAAAAAGCATATGCCGCATGGTTTTCAGACTCGGAACACAAGGGGATGCACGCGCCGGAAGGGGGCGAAAGTTGGAAAGAACTCAAGCGCCGCGTCGGTGTGTTGCTGTATGAGTGCGAAAAAAAATACCGGAACGAGAAGATACTGTTCGTAACACACGAAACGCCGGCGTTCATACTCACTTCCGTTGCGCTGGGAGAAACGCTCCATGAAGCCGTCGTACGCCGTGACGACATTGGGAAAGTTGTATTTCCTTTTGCCACGGAACACGCGCTTGATTTCGTCCCGTTGCCGCACAATGAGGACTACGAGCTTGACCTGCACAGGCCGTATGTTGATGATGTCGTTCTCGTGTCTGAGAAGGGGACAGAACTTCGGAGGGTGCCGGAAGTGATGGATGTGTGGTTTGACTCAGGTGCGATGCCATTCGCGCAGGCCGCGCGTGAACGCGGTACCGAGTCCCTCGAGGTATTTCTCAAGAAAGTTTCCTATCCGGCCGACTACATCTGCGAAGCGATTGACCAGACGCGCGGATGGTTCTACACCCTGCTCGCCGTCGGCG
>CAYHGO010000009.1:0-12955 GCA_964356215.1 uncultured Candidatus Saccharibacteria bacterium
ATGCCGCACAATGCATCATACAAGGTTAGTGTCTGAAGAAAGGGGGGAGTTCCATATATACCACACGAAATCTCACTCCAGCTAGACGGAACTAGTAAGCTACTCCTTTTTGTGCTAGGGATTCTTTTTTGGGGATCAGTTTTGATTTTCTTAACAAAAGTCTATAGAAGTTCCTTGGAGCTGATATTCGATTTAATGAATGATCACACAAAAAGGCTTTAACTCTATTAAGAGAGAGTTTCTTGCGGCTGCCTCAAAACAACAAGTCCTTGTTTTTCGAGAGAAGCAAACTTAACGGCTGCCTTGCTGATTGCTTGTAATTACTCCACCAAGGGTTTTGAACCTGGTATCGTTAGGGTCACAACTTCTGTTTCCATTTTTTCTCTTGGCGGACGAGTTTAGCGGCGTCGGCGTGGTCTGCGAGAAGCGCTTCAACGATGCACTCGGTGCGGATTGACTGCGAGCCCTTCACGAGAATGACGTCTCCCTCGCGGACGAAGTCCGGGAGTGCGGCGGCGGCCGCGCGGGAGTTGTCAAACATCAATACAGTGTCCCTCGAATGCTCTCGAGATGCATGTGCTCCCGAAAGGACAGGAGCAAATGCACGGGCACGAATGCCTACTGTGGCGATGACATCGGCAGAAACGCCCGCCAAGGCCGCGAGGCGCTCGTGCTCGGTAACCGAATACCGGCCGAGCTCCAGCATGTCGCCCAAGACCGCAATTCGCCTTTTCGCGTGCGGGAAGGCCGAGAGCGTGGCAAGCGCTTCTTCCACAGCCGCAGGCGAAGAATTATAAGAGTCGTCAATGATAATAGAGCCGTTCTTCCCCGCGAAGAGCCGGCCGCGTCCGGGCGGCGCTTCATACTGTTCAAGCGCCGCGCGCGCTTCGGCGGGTGAGAACGCGAAGGCCTTTGCGACGGCGAGCGCCGCGGCGAGCGGGAGAAGCTGGGTCCGTCCAACCGAACCGCGCACCACATAGGTTCCTTCTTCCCCGTTCATGCTGATTGCCGCCTGCATGCCGCGAATTTTCCCTTCATTTTCATAAAAACCGGTATGTTGTATCCGGACCGTCGCCCCTTCGGAAACGCCATAGGATATGACGCATGCCGGAACGCGCTTCGCGTTCGCAAGCGCATAAGAATCGTCAAAGGGTACAATGAGCGGCGCGCCGGCGGGGAGCGCGTAGGCGGGAGAAAATTCTTCTTCTCGCACCGCTTCGGGTGAGGCATAGGCCTCAACATGCACGGGTATTTCGGGCAGGCGCGTAACAACGACCGCGTCCGGAGTTGCTATGCGCAATATACGCGACAGATCGCCCTGTTTGTCAGCTCCCACTTCAAGCACAAGCAGATTCGGATAATGGTTCGGCAAGAGAAGGAGCGCGAGCGCGCTCTTTACGACTGAAAGCCAAGCGAGGGAGTTTGTCCACGGATTTTCAACGCCGAAAATAGTGAAGGGTACGCCGAACTCGCTATTGAAACTCTTCTCGTTCTTCCGGACATAAAAGCGCGCGGAGAGCGCCGCCGCCACCGCATCCTTCGTAGAAGTTTTCCCCACCGAACCGGTTACCATCACAATGCGCGGGGCGTAGCGGCGCAGTACGGCCCGCGCAAGGAGCGCAAGAATAAAAACAACGACAGGTCTCAACAGTTTTTTCATGGTGTCGTCGGCTCGCCTGATGCGGATCCGCCTTCGGCTGGAAGGCCGCGGTCAGGAGGCACAGCATAATAGTCAATAAGAAAATGTACAAGATCCATAAAAGTCGCATTCAGCGTCTCCGAGGCATAGGTGACGCCCTGCGGGTCGTTCGTATAAAGCAGGATAATAAAACGCGGATGATACGCCGGAAAGAACCCGGTGAAAGAGTGGAAGTAGCGATCCGAATAGTAGCCCCCGCCGGGCGCGGTCAATTGCGCGGTACCGGTCTTTGCCGCGACTGACATTGTTGGTATCTTTAGTTTTCCCCCGCCGAGTTTTTCGTCCACGACCGCGACCATCATCCCCGTCGTCGCCCGCGCGGCTTCGGGCGAGAACACCAGCGTACGCTCGCTCCAGTCAAGCTCCCGTTCTATACCTGAATTGAGCCGCACGGCGCCGACCACATGCGGCTCCACCATCACTCCGCCGTTCGCGAGCGCACCGAGCGCGCGCAGCATCTGCACCGGCGTTACCGCGACGCCGTGTCCGAAAGCGGCCGTATCGTAGCCTATCTGCTGGGGCTTGCTCAAATTACTAAGCAGAGCGGCGCTCTGGTTCGGCAGGTCAATGCCCGTCTTAACCCCAAAGAATTTCATGAAGTAGGAGCGGAACTGGTCTTGCCCCAACTGCCGCGCCACCCATGATGCGCCTATGTTGAGCGACTGTACGATAACTTCACGCATGGGAATAACGCCGCGCGCCTTCGCGTCCCAATTGCAAATCTTCTCCTCGTTCACCGTGATACATCCGGTGTCATTGTAGGTGGTCTCCGGCGTAATAACGCCCGCATCAAGCGCAGATGCCATGGTTAAGGGCTTCATAATGGAACCGAATTCGTGTACGTGCTCCACGAGCGGATTCGCCAGTTCAACCGGATCAATGCTCTGCAGGTTATTCACGTCGTAGGAAGGATAACGCGCGATTGCTACGAGCGCGCCCGTAACGGGGTTCATGATGATGCCGCCGGACTCCTTGCTCCCATAGCGCTGATTCAGCTCCGCCAGCTCGTTCTCAAGACGGGTTTGCACCTCGGGTTCTATCGTTGTCACGAGGTCGCCTTCGCGCGCGTCCCGGGCGGAAACAAGCAGGTCGCCGACGTTGGAAAAAAGCTCCGCGAAGAAGTTACGGTACAACGAGTCGCCCGAGCGCGCAAGCGTGCTTTCGTACGCCGCCTCAAGGCCGGTCTGTCCGGCGAGCGTATCACCCGAACCGTACGAGACAATGCCAATAGTCTGCGCCGCGAGCGTCCGGCCCGGATAGAAGCGCCAACGCTCTCTGAAGACCTCTACACCGAGGATATTTTGCTTGGAGAGCGCCAGTCCGTTCTCCTCCGGGAGGCGGTGCGCTACTTCTATATATACTTGATTCTTCTTTGCGGCCGTTGCGATGAACGCTTCGCGCGAGAGCGAGGTAGACGAAGCGGCCGTCGTGATTGCCGCATAAGCCGCTTCGGGATCGCCGAGTGTTTGCGGATTTATCGCAACAAGAAATCCGGTCGCCAATGTCGCCGCAGAAATAAGCGTCCCATCCTTGCGGGTAAAATAAATAGAACCGCGATCAAAGAGTTTCCCTCCGCCTGACGTAAATTGCTTGTCAGCTTTCAATGCATACTCCTCTCCGTGCACGATTTGTATGAAATAAAGACGGACGACAATGCTAAATGCAATAAAAATAAGGAACGCGAGAATGAGGCGGACACGGGAACGAAACTGCGCGCGCATATCTGAGTATGGACAGTTAGCGCAAAGCAGTTACGCTCTGCGCGCGTACGTACAGCGTGGATACGGGCTTGACATAACCATCTGCCGCGTAATCCGTGCCGGTGATGCGCGCTACATTGGCGAGATATTGACTCTCAAGGACAGCGACCGCCGCTTCGTCATTCCGCGCTGACTGCGAGAATTCCACGGTGAGTGCGGCATAGCTCATGACGACGGCGATGAGGCCGATATAGGCGACGAACAGGATGCCGGCGGCGGCGCAGACAAGCGATAGAAAGGAGAATGGGAGACGCGAAAAAAGATTATACATAAGAAAAAAGGAGGTGCGCGGAGCCGGATGGCTCTATTCGCATGGCGGCGGTATGTTCAAACACGCGCAGTTTCGCGCTCCGAGCGCGGCGGTTCGCGAGAATCTCTGCGCGGGCAGGGATAATCGGCTTCTTGAAAACGAGCGTCCCCTGCCCCGCGTGTACGGCGTCACGCAACGCATTCTTCACCACACGGTCTTCAATGCTGTGGAATGAAATGACGGCGAGGCGGCCGCCGGAAGCGAGCGCGGCGAGTGCGGCGGCGAGTCCTTCGCGCAAAGCGCCGATTTCATCGTTGACGGCAATGCGCAAGGCCTGAAAGGTCTTGGTCGCCGGATGGAGCTTGCGTTCCCGATACCAGCGCGGTGTGCCGGCTTTGACAGCGACTATGAGCGCTTCAGTGGTGAGAATGCGCTCCTTGGCGCGCGCCGCGACGATAGCGCGCGCGATGCCGCGCGCGAAGCGCTCTTCGCCGTAGGTATAAATAAGACCGGCAAGGTTTTCTTCAGAAGCGCCGTTCACGATATCGGCCGCCGTTTCGCCGCCTTCGCCGTAGGTCATAAGGAGCGGTTCGTCCTGCTGGAAAGAAAAGCCGCGCGGCGCGGCAAGCTGATATCCGCTCCATCCGAGGTCAAAAAGAATCGCATCGGCAGGGCCGATGTCGAGCCGCGCGAGCACGCGCGCGAGGTTGCGGAAATTATCATTCACCAAATGTGCAATAGGACGCTCGGGCCGACGGTCGCGCGCGTAGACCTCGCGCGCGCGCTCCACCGCCGCTCCGTCAGCATCAATGCCGACTATAGCACCGCCCTCGCCGAGAGCAGCGAGCATCGCCGCGAAGTGTCCCGCCCCGCCGATAGTCGCATCTATGACCGTATCGCTCGGCTGTATCGCGAGCGCCTTCAGCACCTCCTTCAGCATTACGCTGTCGTGGCGCGGTTCTTTATCCCGTGACGCGCATTCTTGTGTATCCGTTTTACGGGGCATAGCATTAATCGCGCGCAGGCGTATAGAGCGCATCGGCAAAGGCGTTGGCGTTGCGTTCAATCTCTGCGGAGTACTTCTTCCATGCGCCCTCTTCCCACATTTCAACCCTGTCTGCGACACCGGCGATGACCGCTTTTCCTTTGATGGACGCGAACGATTTCAAATGTTCGGGAATCAGCACGCGGCCGATGCCGTCTACCTCCGCTTCTGACGAACCGGCGAGAAAAAGCCGCGCGAGACCGCGGCGCGGCGCGCTCCCGTTCACGTCAGCGGCATATTTCTGCGCTACCTTTTCCCACGCCTTGCGCGAATACACGTTCAGACAACGGTCAAGGCCGCGCGTCACCACGACGACACGGCCTAATTCCTTCCGGAATTTGGAAGGAAGCGAAATTCTGTTTTTGGGGTCAAATGTATGCAGGTATTCTCCGAGGAACATAGAAGGGACTCTACGAGAGTTGGACGTTTCGGTTGGAAGTTGGAAACCGGCCACCACTCCAGCTTCCCACTTCACATACCGTTCCTACAATATACACCACTCCTTCCCACAGTTCAGATTAAGTTATCCACACCACTTCGCCCCTCGAAGATTCGGGGCTACGCGGTGCACGCACAGCCCGTTTATTGAGGTATAATAAGGTTTGTTTAACCAAGCGAAGTGGTGTGTCCCGCATAGTGCCGAAGAGCCGAAATGGAATTGAGGCGATGAGGTACGACGTGGGACAGTAACAACATGTACTACGTCTATATCCTACAAAGTCAGAAAGACGGGAGCCGATATTATGGAATCACGATCGAATTGAGAAAGCGGTTACAACAACATAATTCGGGCGGTTCCACATATTCAAGCGCCAGACGCCCATATAAGATAATTTGGTATGCCGCGTTCGTGAATAAAGAAAAAGCGTATGCGTTTGAAAAATATCTCAAATCGAGCTCTGGATATGCATTCGCGAACAAGCGCCTTATTTAAAAGCCCCGACCAGCAGTCGGGGCTTTACTCTGATTCTCCTGGTCAGAGCAGGTCAGGGAACTCGTACAGATTCGAAATGCAGTTGTTGGTGCAAGATAGAGAGGAATTTATTGCGGGACATAATCATTATTAACAATATCAAATAATTTCCCATTATCTATCATTGGGTCCTTTGTGACACATTCAAACAATCTTCTCATTGTGGTTGAAGCTAAACCGGGACCGATTTCAGTTATTTCCATTTGGCTACCAGAAGAACACTCAGCATCTTGACCTAAATTAAGAAGGACAGTGGCTATTGGGTCTGTGTTTCCTCCTGGATTATGTACAAATACTTCAAATAAATTATAATACAGACCATCAACTTTTTCGTTCTTTTGCAAACGATTATAGTTTAGTGTTTTAGGGGCCATGCTATCCACAACAGCGGGGGCAGGAAGGATTTTATACCAAGTGGAAATACCGTTACCGACTATGGTTACAACACCAGAAATACCTACAAATAAGGTGATAAGACAAATGATTGCATAAGCGGTTAGCCACCCCCACTCCTTGCCTTGTACAGCGGTTTTTACCTGGTCTTTCATAGAAGTACCAAAGAGCTTGAAGCTCTCATAAAGAGGCGGTTTTTCCATTCCCACCAGTATATCGCTATATTTAATTGTTTTTGTGGCTTATTCATAGTTTTTGATTACGCCGCTACGATACGAGTGGGAAGTTATCCCCACCCAGAAAACCGAGCGAAAAAGTGGCCAACACCAGGTGGCCACTTTGAGCAAGGGTGAGCAAGGATTCCCCTTGCTCTATTCAGCCCCCTATGTGTTGGAGGCCTCGCGTAAACGTTTGATGACGAAATCGCGCGGGAGGCCGGCGAGGAACCAGCCGGCCTTCGGGCCCGAGTCGCGATTGAGAAAGATTTTATATATCGTGCCAAAAAGCTCTTGCGGTGCAGCGGGTATCGCGGTTTTTAGTTCATGAATTTTTTGATGTATTTCTTCCGGGGTGGCATCGGGTTTCGCTTCAAAGAATTCAAGGAGTGAGCGCATGGCCAACTTTTGAATTGGCGAGAACGCGATATTTGGTATCTTTTCTTGAAGCTCGTATTTAAACTCGGAGGGCGCGTAGGTTGCGAGCCAGAACTTCGCATACCGCGCACGTTTCTCTAGCGCGCTCCGCTCCTCCTCGGAGAGCGGACTGCCCTTCGCGCGCGCGGCCTCCTCGGCAAGCGAGAGGTGCGGCATCTGCTCCGCAAACGCCACTTCGCGGAAACGCATCTGCCACGGAGCCGAGAACTCTGCACGGTCCGCAGGAAGCTCACAGAGCGCGTACAGACGCGAGCGATCGTCCACGGCTCCGGCGCGCACACTCTCTCCGAGCTCGTCATACCAGTCGTAAAGGCGCGGCACCGACTCGCCAGCCGGGTCCACGTCTATCTGTTCGCGAATGTCCTTCCCAATAAGCGCGAGGCGGAATACTTGCGGCGGAAAGAGGTCGCTCATATCCTTGGCAGAACTGCCGCGACCTTTTGAAGAGGACATTTTCTTGCCGCCGACGAGGAAGAATTCATAGGGAATATCAAAAGGCGGTTCGTATCCGAACACCTCGCGCGCAATGTGATTCGCGACATCGCGCGAGCCTCCTTTAGTTGAATGGTCCTTGCCTCCGCCTTCAATATCCACGCCCTGCGCGACCCACTTCGCAGCCCAATCAACCTTCCAAAACAGTTTTGCCGTTCCCTTCCAAGGCGTTACGCGCCCGACGTATCCGCACGGAATGCATTCATCAGGCGAGTGGTCGCAGGCGTATGCGACCGTCTCTCCATCATAGTCGTATGCGCGAGTAGTCATCATCTTCCCGCATTTCTCGCAGACGACAGAAATAGGCAGCCATGACTCGTCTTTTTCAGAACCGGAGATTTCTTTCAGAATTTTGCGAATGTCAGAAGCGCGTTTAATCGCTAGCTTGATTATGGAGTCCATCTTCCCCGATCGGTAGAGTTCGGTCGCGCGATAGTAGCTCGGAGAGAATCCCGCCTTTTCATGAACCTCTATGAACTCTGCACCAAAGTATTCGGCGTAATTGGAAAAGGCGGGATCGGGGCTGGGAACGGCGTACAAAGGTTTCCCGAGATGCTCCTTAAATTTTCCCGCGTCCAGATAGCTCGGTATGGAGTCAAACGGGTCAAGGTCGCCGAGCTCAAAACGGAATTCGTTCGCTGCTCCGTATTCTGAGAGTACTTCTGATATAAGCCCGTGAATGGCGACGCCTCGCATGCTCCCGACGTGTACGCGCCCTGAAATGGTCTTCTCATCGCGGATAAGGAACGCCTTGCCGTCTCTCGGTTTGCGCGTATCCCGTATCTCGCTGGCTATCCTGTCGGCCCACAACATGGGCTTATCGTACCATTATTCCTCTAGGAAGTTATCGGGAATCCTACTTCTTTAGTAGACCTAATGCAATCCAAAAATCCCTTTCAGTTATTTCCATCCGTTTAGTGATTGGAGAAAGAATTATTTGTTTAGCAATCATTTTATTCATTTCTCTATGAAGACCATATGGAATAGTTGTAACCAAACTAGTTATATCATCATTGTTTGGATTTTTAGGGTCACGCACGGTATTAAGGATGTCTCCCGCCGCTACTCAAGCGGAATCCGAGTCTCTTAATACAATTCAACCAATCTTTCTGTCTAAGTGAGCCTACTCTTTGCAGACAATCTTTATTGGTAATTCTCTCCTCCGACATGGTGGTGCGAGTTTTTGTTTAGATTTCCACTCAAGTCTTGCATTCCGAAATAAGGGGATTTCTTTTCAGGTGCTGTTTCTTGAACGTTGAATGCGGCGAAGATTGCTGAACGTATCTCAGTCTCAATCTCGTTTTGGGAGGGATCTGGATTAGTGCCTCCGGCAATAATACTAGATAATTCTTTACATTCGGCCGACCATCCATCCTCATTTTTCCTAATCACAAAGTTTAGACCACCACCTATTTTTTGGATTTCAGAAGCGACTCGGGCTCTTTCGTCAAGAGAAACCGATGGATTATTGCCGAAAATGGCAGCAATTACCTCATTATTTTCACTATTGTGAATAAGATTGTTAGTAGACATAACTTAACATTAATCTTTATGAAAACTTTGTCAACGCTTATGAAATAATAACTTTGCAACGATTGTTTGGTTAAAACTCGGTTAGTATGAACTTCCGCTATGTAGCTGGTCTTAAGCCACCTTTTCAATAGTGTATGTCTGCTTGCCCGCTGGGGTCTCAAAGGAGAAGACGTCTCCTTTCTTCTTGCCCATTAGCGCGGCGCCGAGAGGAGACATATGTGAAAGTTTTTTCACTCGCATATCTGCCTCCTCGCTTCCGACTATCGTGTATTCGTGTACTTCATTGCTACCGTCTCTTTTTATTGAAACTTTGGTATTAAAGCCCACCTCATTTTTCTTCTTATTATCAGTGACAATCTTCGTATTTTTCACTAACTCTTCAAGCTTCTTGATGCGTTCCTCGGTCGCCGCCTGCAGGTCGCGCGCCTCCTGGTACTCGGCGTTTTCCGAGAGGTCGCCGAGCGAACGCGCGTACTCCAAATTTTTCGCAATTTCAGTACGCCGCACCGTCTTCAGGTGCTCCAATTCTTTCACCATCTCGTCAAACTTCTCCTGCGAGACGACTGTATTCTGTATTTCATGCACGGTCATAGGCATATTTTCTTCGTGCGCGCATTGTACGTGCCCCGCTATAAAGCGCAAGCACAGAAAAATTAAAGAGTGTCAGTTAAAGCTGTTGTGCCGCCGACGTACGGGGAGTTTTCGGCATAGAGCGCGTTGAAGAGGTCGCGCATGACGTTCACCGCCTGACTGCCCGACCCTTGGGGCCCGCGTTCCAGCACAACTGCAAAGGCGTACTGCGGGTCGTCGTAAGGGAAGAACCCTACTACCCACGAATTGTCGTACTGATTGCGCGAGCCCGTCTGGGCGGTGCCGGTTTTTGCGGCGATTTTTACATACGAAAAATTGAGTGCACTCGCGAGCACGCTCACCGTCTCTCGCATCCCCTCGCGGACAACCGAAAGCGCGGAAGGAGCGGCCGGCACCGTGATAAAACGCGGCGCCTGTTCGCGAAGCAGGGTCGGTCTGAAGAGCTTCCCGCCGTTTGCTATCGCCGCAATCGCGCGCGCCATCTGCAGCGGCGTCACCTGCACCGAATATTGCCCGATAGCGGTAAAATAGGTGTCGCCAAGATACCACGGCTCGTCGAAGGTCTTTTCTTTCCATGCCGGCGTCGGAACGAGTCCGCTCGCTTCTCCCGATAAATTAACGCCGGTCGAAACTCCTAATCCGAACTGTTCATACCAATAGGCGAGCCGGTCGATGCCGAGTCCTTTGTGATCTCCGAATCCGCCGCCGACCGTGTAGAAAAAAATGTCCGAAGACCACGCGATTGCGTTTCGCACGTCCATCGGCCCGAGCGCCCGCCAGCCCTTATAGATGAATTCCTTGCCGGGGTGATACGGGTCCGGAACGGAAATGAACCCGGGGTCGTCAATAACGGTGTCCGGTGTGATAAGGCCGTCAGTAAGCGCGCCGGCCGCAATGAGCGGCTTCACAACGGAGCCGGGCGCATAGACGCCCTGTACGGCATGGTCCAGAAATGGGCGTCCCGGCTTGGTACGGTACCCGGCGATGACGTCCGCAGGGCCGCCGTTGGACAATACATTCGGGTCATAACTCGGATAGGAAACCATCGCGCGCACCGCGCCGGTTCGTACGTCCATGATGACGCCGGCGCCCGCAATGAATTGCCGGCTCGCCGCGACATCCGCGACCGCGCTTGCAAACAACGTCTGGAGATGCACATCTATGGAAAGCGCAAGCGGTTTCCCTCCTTTCGCCGAAACGATAATTCCTTGTGAGCGCACGTTACCGAGCGCATCCGTTTCGGTCAGGAGTTGGCCGTTCTCTCCCGCTAAATGAGCGTCGTACTCGGCTTCCAGACCCATCATGCCGGTTTCGCTCGTGTCGTAATATATCCCTTTCGCGTCTTTCTTCGGATATGAGACATAGCCGATGACCTGGCCAAGCGAAGGGAACGGATAACGGCGCAGGACGCTACCGTCTTCTTGCACCCCGTTTTCGGCGACGACGACGCCGCGCACGTCAGTGATAACGCCGCGCGGCGCGAACAGCGTTTTGGCTTCAAGCGAGTTATGCGCGCTTAGGGCGGCATAGACGGCGCCGTTGATTATTTCCAGATCCCAGGTGCGGATAATGAGGACGGAAAACAGCAGGACAAGCATCGCGGTGAGATAGAAGAAGGTCTCATGCGACAGCGGTTTCTCCAGCCGCCCTTCAAACCGCGCGCGATCAAAGTCGGGCGCATTTGATGCATCAAGGAATATCTCATCGGGAGCGATCTCCGGGTCCTGCCGATACCTCCGTCGCCACAGCATTACTTCATACTACCCGTTCTTAAACGGCTGTGCACGAAAAGAGATATGCCTGATACGAGGAGTCCGTAGAGCGTGTAGACCGGCAGCGACCCTGCCCCGGGCGCATAGTAGAGCGTATCGGCGAATAGCCCGACGGCGAGCGGCGCCAAGGGTTCAAAAAAAGAAGCGGCGAGCGCCAGCAGAACCGTAAGCGGCCAGGGGAACAGCACGGCTGAAGCGAACGCGGTGATGGTTAGTATGCCGCTGTACAGTTTCATGGCGTTGACGTCGCGAGAAAAAATGAGTCGGAGAGCGTCCCCGTAGCGCGCAGCGCCACCCACGTAACCGAAAAAGGGTTTATTGCCGGTGCGATGCGAAGCACGGCCGAAGGCGAAGCGGGATCGCCGTCTATGCGCGCAACCGTGCCGATCGGGAGCATCCCCGGTCCCGGAGCGAACACTGCGTCTCCTACGGCAACGCCCGCCGCGCGGGCGACCGACGCCTGTAGCGCGCCTCCGCCGGCGCCGAAAATATCCACCGGCAATCCAGCGCGTCCGACCCACCCGCGCGTTACCATGCCCGGCGCCGAAAAAAACGTGATGCGCGAAAAATCGGCCGTTACCGCCGATACGGTGCCGAGCGGCACGCCGCCTTCACCGAAAGCTTCTTGGCCGAGCATAACGCCCGCCCTCTCGCCGGCGGCAAGCACAAGCGTGTCGTAAGCGCTCGAGGGCGGGCGAGCGACGACACCGGCAAGAATTACAGCGGCATTCTGGGAGAGACCCGAAGCGTTGGCGAGTTCTTTAATGCTTGCCGTTTTCTTCACGAGCGCCGTATTCTCGTTCACAAGCGCGGCGTTCTCGCGCGCAAGTTGCTCGTTCTTTGCGGCGAGCGCCGCAACATCACCGAAGCTATTGAAAAAAACGTGGCTCTTCGCGGAAATCGCGTCTGCGACGGAGAGTGCCGGCGTAACGATATGTAAAAAGAGATTCGGAGCGAGAAGCCGTGCTGCGAGCGCGAGTATGGCGAACACGAGCGCGCCGGCGCCCCATGAGACGTTCGCGGACGAGAAAAGCGCGTTACGCTTCGCTAAGAATGTCCTCTTCATCAACAAAAAAGTCCGCGTAGGGCGCCGGATCTTCGGTTACGACGCCTGCGCCGCGCACAACCGCAGTCAAGGGGTCGGGGGCGACCCGAACCGGCACGCCGAGCATTTTGGCGAGTATTTGCGGCAGACCGCGCAGGAGCGCTCCTCCGCCAAAGACCGTAACGCCGTGCTGGAGTATGTCAGAGAGGAGCTCCGGCGGCGTCGCCTCAATAACTTCTTTCATCGTGTCCATCAACGCATCAAGCGAGGGCGCGATCGCCTCGCGAATGTGCGCATCGGTAAGCGTTATCTCTCGCGGCAGACCGGTCGCATAATCGCGGCCGCGCACGGTGCGCGAGAGCGTTTCAGAGAGCGGCATAACGGCGCCGATGGCGATCTTCACGTCTTCGGCAGTGCGTTCGCCGATGCCGAGCTTAAAGTCGCTTCGCACAAAGTCAATGATATGGTCGTTAAAGCGATCGCCCGCGATGTGCGAACTGCGCGAAGCGACAACTCCCCGAAGCGCGATGATGGCAATGTCGGTCGTGCCGCCGCCGATGTCCAACACCATCGTCCCGACCGCTTCAGAAACCGGCAGCTTGGCGCCGATGGCGCCCGCGACCGGCTCTTCCAGAATGATGGACTCCCGGGCGCCCGCGGTCTTAGACCCGGGCCGGCCCGCGCGACTCTGCACGTTGGTTACCCCGGTGGGAACCCCGATGACGACCCCCGATCGGAAGAGCACACGT
>CAYHGO010000010.1:0-12778 GCA_964356215.1 uncultured Candidatus Saccharibacteria bacterium
GCGACGGCGCTCTCGTCCGTCGCGGTGAAAATTGGGAGCAATAACGTAACGAAGCCGAAAGTAACCTTTTCTGCGGACGTTTCCAATACCGGTACTGGCGCGGCGGCAAACTTCCCCAATGTCTTCCAGATAGCCGTCAACGGCGGCGACTGCAATGTCATCAACTGTAGCGCTGACATCGTCATACCGATGTTAAACGCGGGAACGATTGCCTCGCTCGCCCCAAACGCTTCTCCTGCTCCAATCAGCGCGTCCCAAGTCTTCTATACGCTCGGCGACTACAATGTTCGCGCCTGCGCGAACACGGATGACAGTGGAACTATTTCCATTGATGAATCAGACAAGAACAATAACTGCGGAGCATGGCGGAAATTTACCGCCTCAAATCCTCCATTATCCGCCTCTTGTTCGGTTTCTCCATCTTCCGGTTTCATCGGCGACACCTTCACCTGGACGGTCAAAGATGTGACCGGCGGCAACGGTATGTACGGCTATTCATGGAGCGGCACCGACGACCTATCGGGTTTTAGCACAAGCGTGCAATACTCATACCGTACCATCGGAACCAAGACAGCTTCGGTTACCATAACCTCGGAAGGAAATTCAAAGACCGTTCCCTGCACCACTTCTACCGGCGGCACGGGCATAACGGTGAATTCTCCCCCCACGAACGGCGCCTGCTCGTCGCCGCCGGTCCACTACGCCTGTTCCTCCCCAGCCGCAAGCACGAACAATTTCAACGGCTTAAACGCATACACATGGACCTGTCCGGGTTCAAACGGCGGAACTGCCGCCCCCTGTTCTGAATCAAAAATCGCCGCGTGCTCCCCGACTCACTACAATTGTCTTTCAGGCACGAGCGGAAATAAGCGCAAGCTCACGACCGCCTACGTATGGTCGTGCACCGGCTCGGGCGGCACCGTCGCGTCGTGTTCTGAAGTCATACCGTTTCCCGACCTCACCGCCGGCGGCACCGTCGCCGTGCCTGCCTCCGGCATCACCGGGCAGAGCGTTTCCTTCTCGGCGACCGTCTCCAACATAGGAAAACTTTCCGCCGCCAACTTCTACAACATAATCCAAATAGCGAATAACAATACCACGGCCATTGTCGCCAGACTCTCTACCGGCAAGGTTTCTTCGCTTGCCGCCAACACCTCAAAAAATGTTTCCGGCTCGTTCATCTTCGTCTCACCCGGCGCCTACAAGGTTCGTACCTGCGCCGATTCAACTATAAACGGACCGGGTACCGTTACCGAACCGCAGCCGTCGCCAAACGGCGAGTTCAACAACTGCGGAGCATGGCTTCCATTCACCGTTTCCAGTCCAGACCTCACCGCCGGCGCCGTATCTCCAACCTCGGCAACAAAAGACGTTGCGACCACTTTCTCTGCAACCATCTCAAACGCCAACGTTCCGACCGGCGCCGGCTTCACGAATCTTTTCCAAATTGACAACGATACGAATCACAACTCGGTCATGGCGACTCGAACCGATACTTCCCCGCAGCTCAACGCTTCCGCTACGGATGTTTCCTCTGTTTCTTACACCTTCGCTACTACGGGCACCTTCTATGTACGCGCCTGCGCCGACAACAACTCAAACTGGCAAGGAACAGTTACTGAATCGGATGAGAACAACAACTGCGGCGAGTGGACAGTCGTCACGGTCTCCGACCTCACTATCTCCGGCTCCTGTTCCGCTTCGCCCGATTCCGGCTTCGTCGGCGATACCTTTACGTGGTCGGCGGGCGGCATTTCCGGCGGCACCGGCTCTTACACGTATGCCTGGAGCGGCGGACCCGGTGCCGCCGACACTCTTTCGGGCACCGGCACAAGCGTCACAAAAACCTATACCACCACCGGCACGAAAACCGGCTCGGTTACCGTTATCTCGGGGGGGAATTCAAAAATCATTGACTGCGGAAATGCCACCGTTAATTCTTGCTACGGTCAAGGTTGCATCGGCGGAAACGGAAACGGAAACGGAAACGGAGATGGTGGCAGAAGAAGAGGCGGTTGCCAGTACCCGAGCCCGGCGCAGCCGAAAATCAATGTCCCGTCGCAGTGCTGTGCGCCCTCGCCGGGCGTCTGCCTGGAGCAGCCTAAGGCGACTCTCCTTGCAAACGGGGCGACTGCGACAACTATCAAGAAGGACCAATCGGCAACGCTGACGTGGAGTTCCACGGGTGCGACAACCTGTACCGCAGCCGGCGGATTTAGTACCGGCGGCGCTTCTGCAAATAACATTGGCGTTCAGGTCAGCCCACCCGCCACGTCCAGGTATCAGATTTTCTGCGACGGCCCCGGCGGAACCGGCTTCTCTAACTTTGCGACGGTAACCGTGGTGGACCCGAAAGCCGCTATCAGTGCAAATCCGACGCGCGTGCAGCGCGGTAATTCCTCTACGATTACCTGGACCGTAAACGACGTCAGTAACTGCTTTATTACAAAGAATGGCGCCACCTGGCAGTCCGGCATTTCCTCCTCGGGTTCTCGTTCTGACAGTATCAATGGCCAAACGACCTACACCATCTCCTCCTGCAGAGACAACGCCGGCAATACGCTGTTTCCACAATCAGTGACGGTGAACGTATTCGCGGACTTCCAGGAGTTCTAGGAATGTGATAGGGTAGTGGAGTATGAAAAAAGGCATTCATCCGGATGGGTACCGCCCCGTCGTATTTCACGACCTCGCCTCGGGAGCGGATTTTCTCTTCGGCTCCACCATTGAAACGGCCGAGACGGTCACGTTTAAGGGCAAGGAGTATCCGAAGGCGACGGTGGAAATTTCCAGCAAATCGCATCCCTTCTACACGGGCGAGGACCGTGTGCTGGACAAGGCCGGTCGCGTAGAACGCTTCAAACAGCGCGCCGCCAAAAAGAAAAAATAGATGGAGTACGCAGAATACCTGCGCAAGCAAAAGGAACAAAAAGAAGACCCGAACGCGCCGCCCAGTTCGGTGGTGATGGAATTGCGCGCGGGCGCGGGCGGCGATGAGGCGTCTATTTTCGCCCATGACCTGAAAGAAATGTACCGGAAGTATGCGGAAGGGCGCGGCTGGAAGGCACGCGCCATTGACGACCTTACACTTGAAATAGCCGGGGAGGCGTATGACGCGCTTCGCTACGAGACCGGCGTGCATCGGGTCCAGCGAGTGCCGCTGACCGAGAAATCGGGGCGTATCCACACAAGCACCGCGTCGGTCGCGGTGCTGCCGATACGCGCGAAGTCCAAGATAACTCTCAATCCCGCCGACATTGAGATGGAATTTTCGCGCGCGGGCGGCGCAGGCGGCCAGAACGTGAACAAGGTAGAAACGGCCGTGCGGCTCATCCACACGCCGACCGGCCTGGACGTGCGTTCCTCTTCGGAACGCAGTCAGCTCGCGAATCGCGAGAAGGCGATGGCCATCCTCTGCGCGAAACTGGAGCAATTGCATGAGGAAGAAGAGGCGAAGAAACATGCGATAGAGCGCAAGACGCAGATAGGCACCGGCGACCGTTCGGAGAAAATCCGCACCTATAACTACCTGCAGGACCGCGTTACCGACCACCGGCTCAAAGAGTCCTGGCACAATCTGCCTAAGGTCATGGCGGGCGGGATTGACGACATCGTTGAGGCATTACGCTTGCGCGGTGACGAAAATTCAGGTAAAGTGGCGGAATGACTGAAGTAAGCGGTACGATGGAGTTGAAGCGCCTCTTTGATACGGGGGCGCATTTCGCACAGGTGAAGAGCCGCCGGCATCCCTCCATGAAGCCGTATCTTGTGGGCGCCAAGGGGCGGCAGGAGATTATAGACCTTGCGAAAACGGCGGAACAAATCGCGGCCGCGAAGGCCGTAATGGCCGCGCTTGCCAAGGAAGGGAAAATCGTTCTGTATGTAGGCGGGAAGGTGGAGATAGCGGCGCTCGTGAAAAAGGCGGCGGTTGAGATTGGAGCGCCGTATGTGGCGGCCCGCTGGCTCGGCGGCACCATCTCCAACTGGACCGAGATTAAGAAGCGCATAGACCGGCTCGCGGAACTCCAGGATAAGGCCGCGTCCGGCGCGCTCGCCAAACAGCACACAAAGCTGGAACTCGTGAAGCTGGAGCGCGAGAGTAAGCGCCTCATAACGCGGCTGGACGGCATCACGACCCTGGCGAAGCGGCCGGATGCGCTCCTTGTCATAGATACAAAGTACGAAAAGCACGCGGTCAAGGAGGCGAAGAATGCGGGCATTCCCGTCATCGCCATCATGAGTTCGGATTGCGACCTGACTGATGCAACGCACCCAATCGTCGCGAACGATACATCACGCAAGACCGTCGGGCTCATCCTCTCGGAACTTACCGAAGCGTTCATGAAGGGACAAGCGGCGTAGGTGCGAAATCCGAAGCACGAAGCACGAAATCCGAAACAAATTCAAATCTTCTAAATTTCAAACTTTTGAATTTGGTGCTTGTTTCGGATTTCGATATTCGGATTTCGTGCTTTAAACTTTATTTTTGATATTATAAGAACTATGGAAATCACGACCGACCAGATAAAAAAATTGCGCGAGACGACCGGCGGCGTATCCGTCATGCAATGTAAAAGAGCGCTCCAGGAAGCGGACGGTGATTCCGCAAAAGCGGTGGCCATTCTCAAGGAGCGCTCGGCTGCGGTCGTTCTCGCAAGGACGGAACATACGCTTGCCGCCGGCACGGTCGGGAGCTATACGCACGAAGGAACTATCGGTGCGATGGCGCTCCTCTCTTGCGAGACCGATTTTGTCGCCACAAATCCGGCATTCGCGGCGCTCGCGCGCGAGCTCGCGATGCAGATCGCCGCAATGGACCCCGAGAATACGGAAAAACTGCTCGCACAGCCGTTCATCAAAGATGAGAGCAGAATCGTGCAGGACCTTCTGAACGAGGCAACGCAGAAATTCGGCGAGCGCGTGGAGATAAGCCGCTTCGCGCGCCTCTCCGCTCGCTCCTAGCCGTGGCATACCTCGCTTTCGTTCTTGGCACGCTCGCGCTCCTCGCCGGATTCTTCGCGCTTACCGAGTATGAGACGCGCCGCGGCGGGCGCCTCTTCGCCAAAAAACGTGCCGACCTTGACCATGCGGTCGAGCATATCGCATTCGTCCTGGCGCATGTCGATTTCGCCGCATTCATGCGGGACGAGATGCATCGCGCCCTGCACCGCATCGGGCATGACAGCGTACATCTCTCGCTCATAGTCGTGCGCGCCGCCGAGCGCCTCCTGACGCGCCTCATCCGCTATTTCCACGCGCGGCAGGCGACCACTGCCGTTCCGCGCGAAAGTGTGAGAGAGTTTGTGAAGACACTTTCCGATTTCAAGGGGAAGCTCAAGGGGACACATCCGGAGGTACCTGAATTATAGAGTGCCGGGGTAGCTCAGCTGGTTAGAGCAGCTGTTTTGTAAACAGCAGGTCGTCGGTCCGAATCCGACCCCCGGCTCATATTAAATGCTTTTTACGGTCGTCGTGGCGAGCGCGCCTTTGGGGAAGCGCTGTTCAAGGTCGGCGAACGAGGTGAAGCCGGATGAGGGCTTGCCGTTGATGACGAAGGCGGGCAGAGGGCCGCGCACATTCGCAATGGTGATGAAGGTCTTCAGGGCATTCAGGTCCAGGTTGTAATCAAAGGAATAAACGCGCAAGCGAGGATAGGTGTCGTGCAGATACGAGAGCGCGTAGCCGGCGTTGTCGCAATCGGCGCAATCGCCGGCATTGCTGTAGAAATATAAAACCGTCACGGGCTTCGTGCCGCAGGCCTCCGCGAGTTTCTTCGTAATGAGATAATCGCGTATCTCAAGCAGGGAATAGCGCTCCTTCAGCCGAATCACCTGTGCGTTGTCGCTCCCCAACTGACTTTCGGCATAAGAAAGACGGGCGCCGAGATCGGCGAGATCGCCTGCAAGAGAGGCCGTGGAAGTCGCGCTGTCGCACGGCGCCGCCTCAAGCAGGGAGATTTGCGTGTCCAGCGAGAGCGTGTCTATAGAAAGCTGGTCTTCTATGGCCCCGAGTTCGGCAATGCGCGCGCGGTTGAGGTAGCTGATAGCGAAGGCAACCGTCCCGATGAGCAGGACGGTAATGAGCAGAGCTATGAGGGCGTTTCGAACGACGAGCGACATGACGATGGTATGCTAACGCCAATCTCGGTTCTTGCCAAAGGTAACGTCGGCCGTGGCGCGCAGGAGCCACAGCGGCACGATGAGACCGTAGAGAAACGTGTACGAAAGAAGACCGAACGCAATGCGTCCCGGCGTTTTAGAAATACGCTTGCCGATTAAGATAAGCGCGAGCGAGGCGAACAGAGTCGTCGCGCCGAGCAGCAGGTAGAAATCTACGGGAAAATAGAACCAGTCAAACGAACCGTGCGGCACATAGGCGTACGAAAATGGAATGCCGGCGCGTATAGAGAGCGCCGTCGCCATGTCCCGCGCGAGTTCAAAGAGCATGAGGAAGAAGAGGAGGATGCCGCCGCCGATAGAGATGAGCGCGGAGGGGAGTACCAACATGCCGAGCGCGCCATGGCGACGGCTACCGATAAGTTCACGGTATTCGCCGAACACATTCTTCAGAAAGCCCGTCGTCCAACGCGTGCGCTGTTTCAACAGCTTTGCGAAAGTGTGAGGCGTTTTCGTATAAATGCGCGCGCGCGGCGCATTCTTTATCCCATAGCCCGCTCGCTGGATACGGAGCGCCATTTCCATGTCCTCGGTCTGGTAGCCGTGGCGGAAGTTCCCCAGTTCTTCAATAACGCTACGCCGGTAGAAGGAAAAGGGCCCGGGCGTAACATAAAGACCGTTGACCGAGGCGATGGCGTGCCGGAAGGTGATGCTAAAAAAGTATTCGGCATGTTGCATATGCTGGAGTATATTCCCGGGCTTATGGACCGAGAGCGCGCCAGTCGCGGCGGCGGTATTGGGTTCGGCAAAACTGGAGACGATTTCCCGAAGCGCGTCCGGTTCCACGAACGAGTCGGCATCCAAGCAACCGATAAACTCTGCCTGCGTTGCGGCGATACCGGCATTGAGCGCGGTATGCTTGCCGCCATTTTCCTTGTTGATAATGCGCACTTGCGGATGGTCCGCAAAGCGCGCAAGCGCTTTTGCGGTTCCATCAGTGGAGCCGTCATTAACGATAATGACTTCCAGCTTATCGCTCGGGTAATCAAGCGTCAAGAGCGACTCGCAGGTCGCGGCGACGGTTGATTCTTCGTTATAGCAGGGAACGATGACGGCGACGGAAGGTTCAAAGGCATTCGCGGCCCGCGCGCGCGCCGCGCGCGCGGGCGCAGACAGGAGGGTCACGAGGACGAACGATTCAAAGAAAATCGCGATGAAGAGAAAAGGGTACGCCAGTGTTTCGGGACTCATAGCGTCACTGTAGCATATACACCCTTTTTACTGCTATATTTTAATAATGGAACAGCCGGGTCGCCTCCATCCCATCACTATCGCTATCCGCGACATCGCCGCTATTTTCGGTCGCATGGGCTTCGGCATTGCCTATGGCCCGGAGCTTGAAGACGAACATCATAATTTCACTGCGCTGAATGTGCCTGCCGACCATCCGGCGCGGGACATGCAAGACACGTTCTGGGTACGGGACCCAGAACGTGGGAAGTCGCCGTCAGGCGACAGTGGCGACAGAATGAAAACAAAAGAGGGAGAGGAACGCAAACTTTTGCGCACGCACACTTCGCCGATGCAGATACGCTGGATGGAAAAACATGGCGCGCCCACCCGCATCATCGTGCCGGGGAAAGTATTTCGGAATGAAGCGACAGACGCGACCCATGAGGCGCAGTTCTACCAGCTGGAGGGCCTTGCCGTGGATACGAACGTCACGCTTGCGCACTTAAAGGGGACGTTGGACCGTTTCTGCAAGGAATACTTCGGCGCGGATACGAAGATCCGCCTACGGCCGAGCTACTTTCCTTTCACCGAGCCTTCAGTAGAGGTGGACGTATGGTTCCCGGCGCAGCAGAAATGGCTGGAGGTCATGGGCGCCGGTATGGTGCATCCGAAAGTGCTTCAAAATGCCGGCGTGGATGCGGCGAAATATCAAGGATTCGCGTTTGGGCTGGGAGTGGAACGCTTCGCGATGATTAAATACGGCGTTCCGGATATCCGCCTCTTCCACTCCGGCGACATCCGATTCAATTACGCCTTTCAGGAACAGCCAACGGCCAACAGCCAACAAACAACATGAAAATCTCGCGCGCGTGGCTGCAGAAGTATTTTGATGAACCGTTGCCCGATGCGAATGCGCTCGCTGACGCTCTTACCTTCCATGCGTTTGAAATAGAAGAGATAGCAGGAGACATGATGGATGTGAAGGTCCTGCCGAACCGCGCCGCCGACTGCCTCTGTCATCGCGGCATCGCCAAAGAACTCTCCGCTATTTTGAACCTCCCGCTCAAGTCCGACCCTCTTCGCGCCCCGCTCCCAATGATGGATATCGTAAGTCCGTATTTAAGAGTGGAAATAGAGAATCCGAAGAAGTGTCTGCGGTACATGGGTGCGGTAGTGAAGGGAGTGAAGGTCGGGCCGTCGCCTACGTGGCTCAAAGAAGCGCTTGAAGCAGTCAACCAACGCTCTATCAACAACATCGTGGACGCGGCTAATTACGTGATGTTGGATATCGGCCAGCCGCTTCACACATTTGACGCGAAAAATCTTTCAAGCATTAACATCCGCGATGCGAAGGAGGGCGAAAAGATGATGATTCTCTCGGGCGAAATATACACCGTGCCTAAAGGAACGCTTCTGATAGCCGACGGGAATACGGGTGAAGCCATCGGCATCGCGGGCATCAAGGGCGGTAAACGCGCGGAGGTAACCGGCGCAACAACCGACCTTATTATTGAGTCGGCAAACTTTGACAGCACCGCCATTCGTCGCACCGCGCAAGCGCTTAAGCTTTCCACGGATGCCTCGCAGCGTTTCCAGAACCGTCCGCCGCCCGAACTCGCGGCCTACGGCATGCGGGACGTGCTCGCGCTCATCGGGCAGATCGCTGACGGGGAAGTCGCCTGCATAGTTGACGAGTATCCAACTCGCGCTCCGGCGCCAGCGGCGGTATCCGTTCCGCTCGCGAAAATAAATAGTGTCCTCGGTGCGGATTTTTCCAAAGAAGAAGTAGCAGATGTTTTTCAGCGCCTTGGCCTTCCGGCAGAAGTTAAAGGCGATACGTTCACCGTCACGCCGCCCTTTGAGCGCGCCGACCTCTCTATTCCTGAAGACCTAGCGGAAGAAGCGGGGCGCATCCTCGGCTACGACCGCGTGTCCGCCGCCCTACTTCCCGCATCCGATGTAGGACGTAGTACGTCCTACATGGCGGAACAGGCGAAATATAGGGGAATTGAGAAGGTGAAAGATTGGCTGACAGAACGAGGATTCACTGAAATCTCTACGCAGTCCTTTGCCGCAACAGGCGATATCATATTAGCGAATCCGCTGGATAAGGCGAAGCCGGCGCTCCGCGCGAATCTGGACGAGAATATGAAAGAGGCAATGGCGCGCGCAACGTATGTTGCGCCGCTCGTACTTGCGCCGAATGAGAAGCCAAAACTGTTTGAGGTCGGAATCGTCTTCAAGAAAGAAGGTGAAGCGTTGGAGATAAAAACATCAGAGCCGGTATCGGGTCTGCCGGAAATACAAGAAGATGCCGAATATAAGCCCATGCGCTATAAGCTTGATGCATATCGGCCCTTCTCCATTTATCCGTTCATCGTGCGCGATATTTCGTTCTGGGTTCATTCAAGTGACGGAGAGACACCTTTTGGTCCTGATGTGGGGAAAGAAACGATGGAGGGGCTCATTCGAGAACACGCAGGACCATTGTTAACGAGACTTAATTTATTGGATAGGTATGAAAAAGAAGGACGCATCTCTTATGCATTCCGTCTCGTTTTTCAGTCAATGGATAGAACTCTTACTGACGCTGAGGTGAATGACACAATGAGGATTGTTTCCATGGCCCTTGCTCAAATTGGGACAGTTCGTTGATGCTATAACAAGACTAACGACCAGTCCCATTTGGGCTGATTTCTACACACTTCTATTCTATCCGTTCTTATAGAACAATATCAAAAGTATGCTATAGGTTCATTTTGGTATTTATGGCAAGTCAAATGATGAGGCCAAAATGTTCCCGGAGCGGCTTGTCGGATTCAAGGGCTTCAACTACCAGAGAGCGTAATTCGCCGACGCCGCTCGCGAGGTGTGCGCGCACGAGCGCGACGAACTCGTCGCAGGGGTATGGGTGAATCCACACGCTATCCTGCAAGCGGACAAAACCGGCGCCAGAGAGAAGAGAACGGAGCCTATTACGTGCACTTTTCCGTTTCTCTTTAACATCAAAAATAAGCATACGCCATTTGCCATCCCACCATACTGGTTCCGGAATGCGATATTCGCGCGCGAGGATTTTCTCAATGCTTCGCGTGCCCTTCCGTGTAAGGCGAAGGAATATTCCTTTCTCGGTCTGCTCTTCGTGTATACAACCGCGCTGTTTGAGACGGGACCGTGCGAACGCGAGGCGCGCATACAACTCTTTGCGCTTTGGCTGGCTACGATCGGGCGGACCAAGGAGACTAAGCATTTTCGGGGCTACGAGAGCAGTCGTAAGGATACCGCCCGCGTACAGGAATCGCAGGATATTCCTTTGAAGAGATATCTTTCTCTGATCCTGCACTGGCAGCTTCATATACCAATTCTAACCTATAGGATTAAAATGGTATTTGCTTGTTACAGGAACTGAGGACATAACAAGAGGCTTAACAAGGGGCTTCACGCGAGGATTAACGAGAGGATTGCACAAGCTGATTTCCGTTCCTTTTCGTGCTATACTGAAAATACCGAAATTCGGCTATTTCTATGGCTAAAACAGCTAAAACCAAGCAGAAGAAAGGCATCGTTGGTCATGCCTACGACGCCTCTTCTATAACGGTTTTGGAGGGATTGGAACCAGTCCGTAAGCGCCCGGGCATGTACATCGGGACAACCGGTCCCGAAGGTCTCCACCACCTCATCTGGGAGACGTTTGACAATGCGCGCGACGAGGCGATGGCAAACCGGTGTGACACCATTGAAGTCGCGCTCTTGCCCGACAACTATGTGCGCGTCGCGGATAACGGCAACGGCATTCCAGTCGGTATTCATCCGAAGACAAAGGTCTCCGCGCTTGAAACCATCATGACGACGCTTCATGCGGGCGGTAAATTTGACCATGCCGCCTACAAGGTCTCGGGCGGCCTTCACGGGGTGGGCGCCTCGGTCGTGAACGCACTCTCGGAGCACACGAAGGTTGTCGTGCACCAGGATGGCGGGATTCATGCGCAGGAATATAAGATTGGCAAGCCGCTCGCGAAGGTAAAAAAGGTCGGCGCGAGCAAAGAGCACGGCACCATCGTGCTCTTCAAGCCCGATGCCGTTATTTTCAAGGAAGGCATTGAATGGAATTCCGATAAAATAATTGTGCACTTGCGTCAGCAGGCGTATCTCGTGAAGGGCGTGCGCATCTCGCTGGTTGACGCGCGCGTCGCCCTGGACGCCTTTGAGACGGATACGCTCTTCCTGCGCGATCGCGGGCTCGGTGTCCCGTCAGTTACTTTCTACTTTGAGGGCGGGTTGAAGTCGCTCGTCGCCTTCCACAACAAGCGCCTGGAGCCGGTGCACAAGAATGTCTTCTATGTGGATCGCGAGCTGGACAATGTTACGGTGGAAGTAGCGCTCCAATACGTAGATGACATCACGGCGCGCATTACCGCCTTCGCAAACAATACCTACAACAGCGAGGGCGGCACGCACGTTACCGGTTTCAAGACGGCGCTCACACGGTCCCTTAATTCCTACGGCCGCAACGCAAATATCCTGAAGGAAAAAGATGAAAACTTTACCGGCGACGATGTGCTGGAGGGCATCACTGCCGTCATTTCAGTCAAACTGCCGGAGATTCAGTTTGAAGGCCAGACGAAGGCGAAGCTTGGCTCGGTGGAAGCGCAGGGCGCCGTCTCTACCGTGTTCGGCGAAGCGCTCTCCGCATTTTTGGAGGAAAATCCGGACGATGCGCGCGCCATCATGGGTAAAGTCATGCTGGCCTTGAAGGCGCGCAAGGCGGCAAAGGCGGCAAAGGATTCCGTGCTTCGCAAAGGCGCCTTGGAGGGCATGACGCTCCCGGGTAAGCTCGCGGACTGTCAGGTTAAAAATGCAGAAGAGGCGGAGCTTTTTATTGTGGAAGGTGATAGCGCGGGCGGCAGTTCAAAGCAGGGTAGGGACCGCCGCACGCAGGCGATATTGCCCTTGCGCGGAAAGATCTTGAACGTAGAGCGCGCGCGCATTGACCGCATGCTCGCTTCGGTGGAGATACGCGCGCTCGTCGTCGCCATGGGTACCGCCATCGGGGATGTCTTTAACATTTCCAAACTGCGCTACCACAAGGTCATTCTTGCGACCGATGCCGACGTGGACGGCGCGCATATTCGCACGCTTCTCCTGACGCTTCTTTACCGCCACTTCCGGCCCATCATTGAGGGCGGCTTCGTCTACATCGCCCAACCGCCTTTGTATAAAATTTCAAAAGGAAAGGCGATTGCCTATGCGTATTCTGACAAGGAAAAAGAAACAGCGCTTAGAGAAATGGGCGAAGCGTCCGTTCAGCGCTATAAAGGTCTCGGCGAGATGAACCCGAGCGAGCTCTGGGAGACGACGATGGACCCGGCGCGCCGTGTCTTGAAACGCGTAACGGTAGAAGACGCCGAAGCGGCCGACCGTATCTTTGA
>CAYHGO010000011.1:0-12712 GCA_964356215.1 uncultured Candidatus Saccharibacteria bacterium
AGTTCAAGTTTCAGTCTGTCGTGCAGGAACACCTTCATATATGAAAGTGTTGTAAACAGATATGCTCTGTCGCAAGAGAGAATGACAAAATCATCTGCGTAGCGGACGTAGTGCGTGATTTTGAGCTCGTGCTTCACAAACTGGTCAAACTCGTTCATATAGATGTTCACGAGAAGTTGCGAGGTGAGGTTGCCGAGTGGCAAACCTTTTTCCACTATGCCGGAGTCAAAACTGCTGACAATATTCCCGATAAGTGCAATGATGCGAACGTCGGGAATGTATGCCCTGACAACTTCCATAAGGACATGCTGGTCAATGGACGCAAAGAACTTTCGGATATCGCACTTCAAGACCCAGCAGGTGCGCGTGTCATTCTTGGATACTTGATATGCAAAAGACCGGAGGCGATTCATCGCCTTGTGCGTGCCTTTTCCAAGCCGGCAGGAATATGAGTCGGCAATAAAAGTACGGTCAAAGAATGGATAGAACTGGCGGTAGAGCGCATGATGCACGAGCCGGTCGCGCACGGAGGCCTTATGGATGTCGCGGGGTTTCGGGTCAGCGATCTTGAAGTGGTAGTACCCGCCGTGCTGGTACGTGCCTGATACAAGTTCCTGATGCAGTTCTCTAATATTCTCAACCAGATGATAGCCGAATACCTGCACATCTTTTCTCCTCCGTTTGCCGTGCAGAAATTCTTTCCACGCATGAAGTAAATTATCCGTAGAAATGATATCGTCATATGTATGGCTGAATTGCGTGCGCATATCTCTGAACGTACCCCCCCCCCGGACGATTCCGCAAGAGAATCTCGTGCCTGTGGTGACGAAATTAAAAGAAGCATACCTCGCCTGGCAGGCGGCACTCCCGCACGTCGCAAAAGCGCGACGACAGACTATAGGCGCTCGGATTGACGATGCGATTCTCGATGCGCTTGAGTCCGCTTTTTCGGCATCGTATCTTCCGGTCACGCAAAAGATCGCGGCGCTCAACAGTTCAATCGCGCGACTCGACGTTGCAAAGTTTTTGCTCCTTGTCGGCTGGGAATGCAACGCGATAACAAACGCGCAACACGTGCGAATAAGCGGACTGTTGATAGACGCGAGCAAGATGCTCGTCGGATGGCGCTCGTATCTGGAAAAGAAAACTCCCGCGGGAAGCGAGAGAAAGTAAGGCGTGTTGCGGACGAGGAGCCGATTGTCGGCGTCCCAGCGATTGCCGTTGTCGAGCCGGTTGACGTTCGCGTTCCACTCGCGCCTGTCGCGATTGACGTTGCCGACCGAGACGCTTCGTGCGCCGCGCCATCTGTAACGCAAGCGAATGCCACCACCAGTCGAGTGCTCTCCCGGTTGAATCTTATTTGGGGCCGTTAGCCCGCCAGCGCAGCGCACCAACGTGTGTTTCTTTTTTTCGGGCGTTGTTACCCGGAACCTCGCCATCTCAAGTGTGGGGACCGGAGATGCCAGCGTGTTCGGACAAAAGTATACCCCCGTTCCGCGCAAGCGCGAAACGGGGGCACGGACAATTCAATACAGGGACCAGAAGGGTCAGAGTTTCGAAGCGTCCAAGTTGCGGACGAGGAGCCGATTGACGGCGACCCAGCGAAAGCCGAAGTCGAGCCGGACGACGTCCGCGCGCCACTCGCGCCTGACGCGATAGACGCTGCCGACCGAGACGGGATTCTTTGGGTCGCTAGTTTCAACGAAACAAAAATTACCATACCCGTCGGTTTTCATCCCGGTTTTCTCGCCGGCTTCGGTCTTCTCCACCATTTCTTCGGTTTGCGCCAAGGTCATGGTGTGGCCGTTTTCTATGAGCGCTTCGCCGAGGAGTTTGATGTCCGTACCGACGCCGCCGATGCCGAGAACGGTAGCGGCGACTTCTGCGAACGTCCAGTCCCGCGAGGGAGCGAGTGTCGTGATGACGCAAGCGTCCGCATTCGGCTGATTTTTCGGGAGCCAATTGTCGAAGTCGGTATCTCGGTATGCGTAACGCGAATCGCTGAAACATTTTGCCGTCTTCTTGCCAGCGACTGCGCCGAGATTGGTCGGCGCGACGACGGAAAGCAAAGGTGTCGGTTTTACTGGAAGCGTCTTCGGCGGTTTGAGGCCGGAGAGGAACTTCTTCGTTCCGTCCGGATTGTTCATCCAGCCGTCCATCGTTTCCTCGTCGAGGTCAGCCGGTATGTTCTGAATGATGTAGCCCGCGAACGCCGCGGTTTTCTTGTCGTAGGTCTTCGCATCCATGATGCGCTTCTCCTTTTTGATGATTGCCCGAGCCAAACGGCACGAGCGAAGCCCTCTATTCCGCGAGCGGTCTCAAGGTTCTTCTGTTTGATATTATACGCATAAACTATTAAATAAGTCAAGCCGCCAAACGAGCCCGTATATACGGTCTAAAATAGAACGAGGTTAAACCTTGTTCTACCAATTATTCAATCTCGCAGACGCCGGCGGCGCAGGCGAGTTCTTTTTTCATATCGGACTCGTCCTGACGCTCATAGGCGGTGAGTCTGCTGTAGTCCACCTTCGGAAAGCGAGCCATGCGCGCCTCGTATTCTTCTTTCGTGATGGTCTCGTAGGGCGCGAGGCGGTACACGTGATTGGCGCGCGGGAGAAAGGAGAGCCCGCCGATGATGTCCCAATTTTTTTGTATCCAGTCCACGACGCCGATCCATTCGTCTTCGGAGACCGAAATGGTTGCCGAAGGATTGTGCTCCGTGAAGTTGAGCTTCACGCGCTTCCAATATTCAAGCTGTTCCAGCGCCGAGAGGTCGTCCTTAAAGCGGGCTTCCTTGGAATGGTCGGGCGCCTTGACCGGAAATTCCAGCACGTAGGTATTCGCCTCTTCCATGGACTGCCCCACTTCCGGATAATACGGCACTCCTTGGTCACGCATCAATTTGAAGAGCGAGTCAGTCGCGCTGATGCGCACGCGGCGGATATAGTGGGGCGCGTGGCGCGGATGGATGCCCGAAGCGCAGTTAAAGGTCTGGGAGACGGTACCCGAGGGCTTTACCGCCGTGACTGCCATAGATGACGCAGCGCCGAAACGTTTCGCATACGTAACATTCGTTTGTATCGCCACATCGCGTATTTTTCGCATCGTCTCGCTTCGGCGCGCCGCCGGCGAATCCCACTGCCCGGTTATGGAGACGCCCAACAGACGCTCGGTTTTGCAATGTTCGGCCCACTCTTTTGAAATGTAATCGAACTTCGTTAACGTTGATTGATACGTGCCGAGAATCGCCGCGAGGCGCGCTTTCCGAAGAAGCGATGCTTCGGTGTCGTGCGTGCGCGCAATAACTTCAGAAAGATTGCAGAATTGTTTTGATTGCAGAATGATTTCGGCGCAAGGGTTCGTGCCTATGGGGCCGTGAACGACGCCGTCCTCCCCGAGGAATCCCGTCTTCTTAAAATAATTCGCCCGACGTTTGGACATCGTCGTTGCGAGCGAAGCTCTATTAAAGATACCGCGCTCGCCGGCGCCGCTTTTCATGAGCGCGATCCATTCATCCATGAGTTGCGCATTGGTCGGCTGGGTTTCGTAGACGGCGGAATTGTTCGCGACCGAACGGTGCGGGTCGGTCATATAAAACTGCCCTTTCTTGGCGTCGCGCATCTCTATATCGTCCAAGTCGGAGAGTGATATCATCGCGGTGCGACGCACGCCGCCGGCGACCACGCACTCGCCGATTTTGCAGATGAGGTCGTGTGCATCAATGGTGCGAAGTCGCCGCCCTTGGCGCGAAAGCACCTTCTCGCGCGCAAAGGCAAGAAGGGACTTTAACGGTTCGGGACCGGATGCCTTGCCGCCCATCGTCTTGAGCCGCGCGCCCGCCGACCGTATTTGTGAAAAATCAAACGTTATGTCTCTGCCGGCGTACCAAGTCTGGAGCCCGAGCGTGAGCGCATCGCACCATCCTTCCTTTGAATCCGGTATGATGAATGTTGATTCCTTCTTCCCTGCCTGCTTCATGATCTGCGGGAGCTGTTCAATATTCTGACTCTCAACCGCAAAACCAACGCCGCATCCCTGCATGGAGAGATACATGATTTCAGCGAAGTCCGTGAGTTTGGTCGGCGCGGTGAAGGTGCAGTTGTACGCGCAAGTGTTACAGCGCCGCGCCGGCTCGCCGGCAAATTGCATGAGCCGCATGGAGGGCATCACTTCTTGCTTCAAGATGCCGAGGCGCACTTCCGCGTATTCTTTCTCCGTGAGTTTGTTGCCGAGATTCTCGCGCATGAACTGCATATAACGGTCCACGGTTTCTATCCAGGTCTCGCGCCGTCCTTCTTCCGGTATCCACTTCGCGTACGTGCGCAAATAGACGAACTCGCCGAGCGCATTTCCTTCAAAATATTTTTTACTTTCGTCCGCGAGCTTGCGCACATGCTCCGGAATCTCAAAATGCGCGGCGCGCAGTTGGGAGCGTTTATCGCGGTAGAGGATGTAGGCCTTCGCCGTCTTTACATAATCGTTCAGGATAAGATGCTTCTCCACCGCGTCTTGCGTGCCTTCCACGGTCGGAAGAAAGTTTTTATACCGCTTCGCGAAGCGCGCGAGCTCGCTGCACACCTGATGGGCGACGAGTACTGCATCGTCCTGACTGCCTTCTTCCGCCGCCGCCATTGCCTTCCAGATGGCGCTGGATATCTTTTCAAAATCAAACGGCATGAGTCGCCCGTCGCGCTTCTCCACCTGCGGTATCATCTCGCGATAGCGGCGCGTTTCTTTGGATATCGGCGCTATAGGCGCGTCCTGTTTAATGGTCTTCACGTGAACGGATACTTTGACGGTTTTGGTCATGAGCAGTGCTGGTTACGGGGCAATAATAAAAAGATTCGTTAGGTTAGATTTAGTGTACTCCCGTATACGAGAAGCGCTATGTGGACAGCGTTATTCCGAAACGACCGGAAAATTTTTCAACAAAAGCGGGGTACCGGTCGCGATGCCGTGAGCGCGCGCGAAGCCCGCGGCGGCCTCAAGGACATACCTCGCCGGTACGCTCGGATAAAAGACATTCGGGTACGAGGAAGTCGCTACGTCGGCGGCAATAGAGACGACCTGTCCTTTACTATCCAACCAAAATATATCCAATGGTACTAAAGTATCCTTCATCCAGAAGCCGTAAGCGCCGTCCTTTGGGAATACAAAAAGCATTCCGTAGTCCTCCTGTATTTCCGTCCGTCCTCCGAGCCCCCGTTCTCTGGCCTCCGGTGTGAGCGCATACTCTATCCTTAAGGACACGCCGCCGAACTCTCCCGCCTGTAATACCTGCGCCGCCGGCAGAGCCGGCGGCGTATTTGTCCGATAGATAGAGAAAGCTAAAATGCTCGCAACGACAAGAACGGCGGCCGCTGTCGGCACCCTCATGGGGTTCTTTATTTTATGCACTGACCAATTATCTACTGAAGAGAGAACGCAGTGCGGACCACACGTTCGCCATGTACCGCTCGGCGGTTGAGGGCGGAGAAAGCGTGCAGTATGCCCCGTTCCAATCGTGGCCTTCCGGACAAAAGAGATATGAGACCGGCGCCGATTCAGTGGTTGTCGGCGGCGGCGTATAGCTTTCCGTTGACGGAGCCGTGTAGGTGCTGTCGGCGGGAGCCGTGTAGGTACCGCTTGAAGGGGCTGTGTAGGTGCTATCGGCTGGAGGAGTATAAGTGCCGCTACTGGACGGAGCCGTGTAAGTGCTGGATGAACTCGGCATATTGCAGTAATTCGCCGCGCTGTCCCACGTGCCGCCTGCGTTGGCACAATCCTGCGCCATGTTCGTCGCGCTGTAGGTTCCCGAGGTTCCCGTTGTAGTCGTTTCTGTAGACGAAACACAGGATGAACCGTTCCAATACTGGCCGGAAGTGCAGTCGGTTGTAGATGTCGTTACGCACGAACTGCCGTTCCAGTACTGACCCGAAGGACACGCCGTTGTCGAAGAAGAATATGCGCACGCGCCGTTTACATACTGCCCCGAAGGACAATCTTGCGTGGTTGACGTAACGCAGGACGAACCGTTCCAGTACTGGCCAGAGCCGCAGGAGGTTTGTGTCGTGGACGTAACACAGGACGAGCCGTTCCAATACTGGCCGGAAGGACACGAGGAACCGCTGGTAGCGGCTGACCCTGCGCTATCGCAGTAGCTTCCGCTGTAGCCGGTATACCAGTAACACCCCGATACTGTGGAGCACGCAGATTGTGAAGACTGGCTACGGCATTCGCTACCGTAGGTGCTACCGCTCGTCGTAGAGGTCACGCACGCGGTACCGTTCCAGTATTGGCCGGATGGACAGGAGGTCTGCGTGGAACCGCCCGAGCAGCCGGAGACATATTCAACCGCGCAACTGCGCACGATCTGCGAGTTGGAAAGCACATACCTGGTCATGTCCTCGCTGAACCAGCCGCCGCCCATGGAATGACAGCCGCTTCCTAAAAGACCGATAAGCTCGCTGGAACAACTGCCGGTAACCATCGTATTGGTAGTGGTTTGCGTCGTGGACGGAACGCACGCCGAGCCGCTCCAATATTCGTTATACCCGCACGACTGCTGCTGCTGCGTGGATATGCTTGCCACGCACGCGGCGCCGTCAAAGTACTGCGCGGAGGTGCACGCCGCGGCCCTCGCGCATTTCGCCGAGTCCGGCATGCCGAAGTCCGTGCTTGACTGTGTGCCGGCGCCGGGCATCCACACATTCGCCTGCGAAGACACATTCGCGCACGCCTGCTTGAGCGAGTCTATGCGCGCCTGGTCTGCGTCGGCTCTGACCCATGACCGTAATCCCGAACTGTTCCATACTTGTTCGCGCTGGCCGGAAGGAGGCACAGGCATAGGTGTAGGCATAGGCGGCACATCCGTAGCGCTGCACCCATAGGCCGGAAAGGCGGAACAGGAATAAAGCGTGCCGTTCGCCGTGCGATATTCGGTCATTGACGAACTGAAACAATTCCCGCTTTCGTCAAGTGCGCGCCAGCCGCTCCCGTATCGTCCGCAATCCGCCGTAACGCGATTCTGGTCGTCCTGGATTGGAGGCTTAGAAACAGACCGACAGGTGTAGTAGGTGCCGCATTCGGGCGAACTGAACGCTATCTCTTTAATCTCTCCCGCGCGGCAGGATTCAACCGTGGGCATTGCGGGGCAGATATTCATTCCGTCCGGCCGCGGCGGCTCCGTCTTAGTTGCAAACGGAATACAAGCGCCAAACACGGAACAGCCGAATTCGTTGACGGATTCTTGGCGATACTCCCCCGCTTTGCAGGGCGGCTGGAACACCATCGGGTACGCACATTGCTGGCGTGGATAGGGGGAGTATTGGTTTGTCGGATATTGAGGATATTGAGGATTCTGCGGGTACGGGGCATACTGGGGATTTGGCGGATACGGGGAATATTGAGAGTACAGGCCGGCTTCTCTGGGAGGAGGCATCGGCGGCGGACCCTGTGGATTATCCAGCCATTCCCGGAACTGCTGAAGCGCCTCTTCTTTGTTGAAGTTTGCCGGAGCAAGAGCGCCCCGCATGTTTTCTTGAGGAACTTGGGAAACTTGAGGAACCGGGCCGTATCTGACTTCTATGACGCGTTCATATTTTTCGGCGGCCACGTCTCTGGAGAAGATTCCGTCGCGAGCGGTCTCGCTTAAGCATTGCTCGGAATTCGTTTTACAGAATCCTTCCAGCTCGGTGAAGGACCCGAAGCGGCGGTCTCCCATTGAGAAATCGCCTTCCGTTTTGAAGCGCTCTTCCACCCGCGAACGCGCCTCAAAGCCCGCCTCGCCAAAGCGTATCTTCTGGCGGATATCCGAAATAATCGGCCGCGCTTCGGGAGAAGAGCCGGCGAGAATCTCCATCTGCGGGAGCGCCGCGCGGGCGGCGTCAAGGCAGGCCTGTCCGATCGTCTGATCAACTGAACAACGGGACGGGTCCGCGATTCCGCGTTTTGTCATCTCGCTGCGCATAATCTTCTCTACTTCGCCCATAACGTTGAATTGGCCGCGGTCTTTTTCGGAGATTAGATCCGCGCATCTGGACGGATCGTCCCGGCAAACGTCAAAGTCAACGGGACCGCGTTCTTTAATCTTACCCACCATCGTAATGGCGAAATCGCGATCCTGCGAATTGACAAATCCCCGCTTGACGAGGAAGTCCATGCCGCGCGTTACCGCCTCCACGTTCCCGCGGCTTCCTTCCTCCTCAAGATACCTGCCGATGGAGGCGGGGTCGGCAAGTGTCCGGCCGTCTGGCGCCTCAAAAACGATATTTTCCGCGTGCTCGGCCAGCGTGTCAAAGGTCTCTTGGACCGTCGTATACGCCCTCTCAAGTTCTTTAACGCCTTCGGCGCCGAAGAACCGAGAAGCGATTTGGCGGCAGACGGGCGGAATGGCGGCTACGCCCTTCTCCTGCGCTTCGGCCGGCGGCTTAAGGCAGAAGTTCCCGCATCCTTCAAGCGTATTGTCCCCGCAGGAAACCTGTCCGCTCGCAAGATTTTCTTTAAGGTCGATGGTCGCATCGGCCTCTTTCGCGCGGTCCTTCACTTCCTGCGAGACATATTTCTGCACATTCTCGTGCTTCGCGAGCCGCGCGCAGGAGCGCAGAAGCTCCACCGAGGCGGTCTCGGGGTCCATGGTCCGGCATGCCTCAAAGTCAACGCCGATGGATTTCGCCGTCTCAACGATGCTCCGCTTTTCCTTCACCTTCTCTACGGTGAGCTCCACGGTCTTGGCAACCGCAGGGTTCCTGGAGCCCAAGCGGCTGGCTATGGACATCGCCACGTCTACGAGGCAGGCAACATCCGTGCACGCCTTCATCTTCTCCACCGCGTCTCCCTTGAATTCGGATAGCAGCGCGTCAACCTGCTTCGTGCGCTCGTCTGGGAAAAGCTCGTGTCTCTTGCCGATTTCAGCACAGTCAACAATATATTTCTCCTCGTTGCATATCGCTTTCGCCTGGTCCAGGCGCACGACGGGCGCTCCGTATACAGAGCTTAGGTCCTTAAACGCAGAATTCATCTGCTCTTCGGTAACCCCTTCCGGAAGCGCCGTCTGCGCGAAGGCGATACCGGCGATACCGAACGCCGCGATAGTCCCGGCGGCCGTAAGTATCCTCCGCATACTAGTTCTCAAAAGGATTCAGCACCTTCTTCACTTTCTCAAAGGGATTCGCTTCCACGCCCTCCAGAGGATTCACCGCCTGGAACGGATTGGCGGATTTCGCCGCTTCTTCCGCGGTCTTGCGGGCGGCTTCTCCTTGGAGCGCCTGGATGTCGGTTTGGGCTTTCGCATATCCTGTTGTGTAGCCATTTGAGCGGCCGACCCAAAAGGCGATACCGATAAGAATAAGCGCGGCGATAATTATGGTTATTTTGTTGTTGAGGAACGCGGTGCGACTTGGAGGCATACATTAAGGCAGGTTAAGGATTAATGCCTATAGTTTTGCACATCTCCAGCCGTACAGGGCACTTATGCACACCCAACGCTCCCTCACTAGAGGTGGTATGATGCGGGTATCTTTATTATCAGTTCATTTGTCCCAATCCATGTTAAAAAAGACGCTTCTCGTGCCCATTCTTGCGATTACGCTTGTCGGCGTGACCGGCCCCTTTCCTTTGCAGGTGCAGGCCGATGCCACGCCCTCCAAAGTGGACGTACTTATAAGTTTCGAGCGCATTCCCGGCGCCGCCGAACGCGCCTTGGTGGAACATGCCGGAGGAGAAGTACGGTACAGCTACACCATCACTCCCGCCGTTGCGGCAAGCATTCCCGAAGCCGCGATTCAAGGACTTCGTAGGAATCCAAAGATAACCGCCATCGAATCCGATGACCAGGTATACGCGGCCGACGCAGAGCTTGATAACGCATGGGGTGTGGCGAAAATCGGAGCCGGAACCGTTCAGGCGAACGGCAACTCCGGAACCGGAGTCAGCATCGGCATCATAGATTCCGGCATCAACTACAATCACCCCGATCTGGACGGCGTGTATGCGGGCGGATATGACTTCGTGCAGAACGACACGAACCCGATGGACGTCTACGGCCACGGCACGCACGTGGCCGGCACCGCGTGCGCCGAAGATAACGGCTTCGGCGTGGTCGGAGTCGCGCCGGGATGCTCTCTCTACTCTCTGCGCGTCTTAAACGACGACGGCGTCGGCGCATGGAGCAAAACGATTGCCGCCCTGCAGTGGGCGGTGGACCACAAATTGCAGGTCGTCAACTTGAGCTTGGGAAGCTCAAAGAATCCAGGTACGGCCGTCAAAACCGCTTTTGACAACGCCGAAGCGGCGGGAATCGTCATCGTTGCGGCGGCGGGCAATTCCGGCAACACGGCTGGAAAAGGCGACAACATCATCTACCCCGCCAAGTACACATCCGTCATCGCCGTAGGAGCGACCGACATAAACAACAAGCGGGCGAGTTTCTCAAGCACGGGAAGCGCGCTTGAACTCATGGCCCCCGGTGTATCCGTGCTTTCAACGTGGAATGATTCAACAAGCTATCTCAATCCGCAGCCGATGTGCCTTGATTCCGTGTGCTACTACAAGTACGGCTCGGGCACTTCCATGGCTTCGCCGCATGTCGCCGGCGCCGCCGCGCTCGTCATCGCGAGCGGCACGGTTACCGACACGAACCTCAATGGGCGCATCAACGATGAGGTGCGGGCGAAGCTGGACGCCACCGCAACCAATTTGGGTGTGGCGGGCAAGGACGCGCAATACGGCTACGGATTGGTAAACGCGATTGCCGCAACGCGATAAAAACAAAGAAATCTTGGACTAATTCCGCCTCTGCGGGCGAAGGCGGAGGCGGAGCGATTCGAACGCTCGGAGGGTTTCCCCTCACACGCTTTCCAAGCGTGCGCACTAGACCGCTATGCGACGCCTCCGTTTGCAAACTGCCGACTTACAACATCCAACTTACAACAAAATACTGAAATAAGCACTTATTAGGCCGCGGGTTTTCCTAGAAGTGCGGCGACTCGCTCACTGACGGGAGGATGAGTGGAGAACATCCGTTCGAGCCACGCCAGCTTCCCTTCCTCCGGCTTCCCGAATGGTTCATCTATGAAGAGGTGCGCGGTCGCGTGGCTCGCGTGACGCATCGGCCTATTGTGCGCGCTGATTTTCTGGAGCGCCGCCGCGAGCCCCTCGGGATAGCGCGTCAGCAGGGCGCCCGAGGCGTCGGCGAGGAATTCGCGCCGGCGCGAGACGGCGAATTGAATCAGCTTCGCCGCCAAAGGCGCGAGCACGATACCAACGACGGCGAGAATCATGAAGAGTGCGTTCCCCTGTTTGTTGTCGCTCTGCCCCGCACCGTGGAAGGAGATGCGTAGGAAGATGTCTGCGACGATGGCGACGAAGCCCGCGAGCACTACGGCCACGGTCATAAGCAGGATGTCGCGATTCTTGATGTGCGAGAGCTCGTGCGCAATGACGCCTTCAAGCTCCACCCGCGAGAGCATCGCGAGGAGGCCGGTCGTCGCGCAGACGACCGCGTGCTCTTCGTCGCGGCCGGTCGCGAAGGCGTTCGGGGCCGGGTCGTCTATCACATAGAGACGCGGCTTCGGCAATCCCGCAGTGATGGCGAGATTCTCCGTAACGGTATAGAAGTCAAAAAATTCTTCGCGCGGCGCCGGCCGTGCATGGTTGAGCGAAAGCACGAGCGTGTCCGATTTCCAATACGCGTAAAAATTTGTGAGGAATGCAATCGCGACGGCTATGTAGAGAATAGCCGGATTGCCGTAGTACCAAGAAACTGCATAGCCGACCGCGATAACGACAACCAAGAATCCAAGCACCAGCGCCCAGGTCCGGCGGATATTGCTGGAGCGCTGTTCGTAGAGGTTCATGTACCGTTAGGTATACACTTCTACCCGATTCCCGCCGGCCCGTTTTGAGACATAGGCGGCCTCATCGGCGTGTTTGATGAAATTTTCTGAATCAATTGCGGTGGAAGTCTCCGATGAACAAACGCCAACGCTTGCCGTGACCCCGAACCCCTTGAGTTCCGCGTCGTCATCGAGCGCCGCCCGAAGTTTCTCCCCTATAGTCATAGCTTGCTCCTCACTGGTGTCCGGCAAGAGCACAGCGAACTCATCCCCTCCGTAACGGGCCACCAGATCGGTCCCGCTCACCGACCCTTTCAGCAGTTCGGCGACTCTTTTCAACACTCCGTCGCCTACGGCGTGGCCGCGCGTATCGTTCACTTGTTTGAATTTATCAAGATCGATAAAAACCAAGGAGACCCCTTCCCTGCGACGCTTACCGCCCTCTTTATGAATTCCCTTGAGCGCCTGATCAAGAGCTTGCATCAACACCTCGCGTCTCTTCGCTCCCGTAAGAGGTTCTATACCATGATGCCTGTCCCGCTCTTCAAGTTCCCATTCCAGAAGCCCTATCTGGGCGTCCTGCACTTCCTCTTTCGAGAGTTCCCGTTTCGGTTTTGGGAATTCCTCCATACAGCTAGAATCGCACCTTTACCGGTTCGTTGGCTGCGGCATCAGCAGCCGCGAGTTCAAAGAGGTCCATCGGCGTAAAGCCGAACGACGAGGCGATGAGGTTGCCGGGGAATGACTGCTCCGCGGTGTTAAGCGCCATCACGGTCGTGTTGTAGAAGCGGCGCGATGATTGAATCTTGTCCTCGGTGTCGCCGAGCTCCTTCTGGAGCTGGAGAAAGTTTTGGTTCGCCTTCAAGTCAGGGTACGCCTCGGAGACGGCAAAGAGCGAC
>CAYHGO010000012.1:0-11416 GCA_964356215.1 uncultured Candidatus Saccharibacteria bacterium
TTCTATTTTCGCATCTTGGTTGAGATCGCGATTGCCGCGTGGGCGGTGCTCGCGCTCTTGGACAAGGAGTGCCGCCCACGCTTCTCTTGGGTCGGTCTCGTCGTGCTTGCCTTCGTCCTCTGGATGTTCATTGCGGATGCGTTCGCGCCGAATGCGGCAAAGGCCTTCTGGAGCAACTTTGAGCGGATGGAGGGCTGGGTGTGGCTCATCCATCTGCTCGGTTTCTTCTTCGCGGCAAGCGCGGTCTTGCGCGTAGAAAAGAAGTGGCGCGCGTGGTTCCTCTGGTCAATCGGCATTTCGGTCGTAGTCGTCGGCTATGCGTTTCTCCAGCTCACAGGCAAGCTTCCGGTCCATCAGGGTTCGGTGCGCATTGACGCATCCTTAGGCAATTCCGCGTATCTCGCCGTCTATCTCCTCTTCAATGTATTCATCGCGCTCTGGCTCGCTCTCACTGAAAAACTCTCGTGGCTCAAATGGTCGCTTATCGCGCTCGCCGTGGTGGAAGCGACTCTTATTTTCTTCACCGAAACGCGCGGCACGATACTCGGACTCATCGGCGCGCTCGGCCTTTCGTCGCTCCTCGTCGCGCTTACTGCCGGCGCGCGCGCACGGCGGCTCGCCGCCGCCGGACTTGTTCTTATGATAGTTCTCGCGGGCGGCTTTTATCTCGCGCGCAATTCCGCCTTTGTACAGGATAATCATGTGCTACAGCGCGTCGCCTCCATTTCGCTTAGAGACGGGCAGACGCGCTTTACTATATGGAGCATGGCGTGGAAGGGAGTGCTGGAGCGTCCTTTGACCGGCTGGGGGCAGGAAGGGTTTAATTACGTCTTTAACAAATACTACGACCCCTCGCTCCACAGCCAGGAACCGTGGTTTGATAGGGCGCACAACGCGTTCATTGACTGGCTGTCCTCCGGAGGCCTGCCGGCATTCCTGCTCCATCTCTCGCTCTTCGGCTCCGCCCTCTGGCTTCTCTGGAGGCATACCGAGCTTTCGCGGCCGGAACGCATCGCGCTCACCGCCGCGCTCGCCGGCTACGCCGTCCACAACTTCTTCGTCTTTGACAACTTATATTCCTATATTTATTTCTTTGCGATACTCGCACTCATTGACTCGCAGGTCGGACGGCCTCTGGAAAAATTTGAGCGCGCGCCCGAATTAAATGCCGCGGACGGCGTTACCTACGCCCTGCCGGTCGCTACGGCCGCCGCGCTCGTTCTCATCTGGACGGTGAATGTGCCCGGCATGCAGGTGGCGCAGAAACTTATCGCCGCAATGATTCCTTCTCCCGCCGGCATTACCGGGAATCTCACCGCTTTTGAAGAGCTTGCCGCGCATCCCTCATTCGCCGCGCAGGAAGTTCGCGAACAGCTCGTCTCCTTCGCCTCAGCGATCGCGCAGAGCCAGCAGGCGACGGGAGAAGAGAAACAGCGGGCGGTCTCGCTGGCAATAGCAGAAATGGGGAAACAAGTCGCCGCATATCCCAATGACGCGCGCGAGCGTCTCCAACTCTCGTATGCCTATCGTGCCGCCGGCGATGGCGCGAGCGTGCTTCGGGAGATTCAAGCCGCCCTCGCTCTCTCGCCGCAAAAAGAGGGCTTCTGGATAGAAGCAGGGTCGGTTGCCTGGGACATGGGCGATGCCACAGCGGCGCAAGCGGCGTTCCATAAAGCGTATGAGCTAGGGCCGCAATTCCCGGAGCTGGCCGCTTATGCCGCCGCCGGCGACCTTGCTGTCGATAATGCGGCCGCGGCCGACCGCGTCCTGCTGGCCGCCTACGGCACGACCACCGTAGACAGCAACATCCTCGCCGTCGCGTATTACCAGACGAAGGACTGGCCGCGCCTCATCCGCCTGGCGCGGCTGCGCGCGAGCCAGCCCGGTGCGGATGCGAACGCCTGGTTCGCGCTCGCCGCCGCCTATTACGCCGCAGGCGACAAAGTGAGCGCCACCGCTGTTATCAAGGCGGCGGCCGAACGTTTTCCCGAGACGGCGACTTCTGCCGCGGCCGCTCTTAAGCAGATAGAAGGGGAATAAATGAAGATACAAGAAAACGTCCCGCTCGCTCCGCAGACGACGCTTGGGGTCGGCGGGGCGGCGCGCTTTTTCATAGAGGCGGAGAACGAAAAAGACATTGTAGAGGTGATAGCATTCGCGCGCAAACGTAACTTCCCGCTCTACGTGTTTGGTAGCGGGAGTAATGTGCTCGTCCCGGACGCGGGCATCGCCGGTGTCGTGCTGAAAATCGCGATGAACGGCATCACGATAGAAGACGCGGATGCAAACACAATGCTCATCGCGGATGCCGGCGCTTCCTGGGACGCGGTCGTGGATGAAGCGGGTGCGCGCGCGCTCTTCGGCATTGAAAATCTCGCCGGCATTCCGGGCACTGCAGGCGCCGCAGTAGTGCAGAACATCGGCGCGTACGGCGCGGAACTCTCCGAAATATTTGAATATGCCGATGTTTTGGATGCGAGAAACGGTGTGCGGCGGCGCATTATGCGCGAAGAAGCGGCGTTCGCATATCGGAGCAGTTTTTTCAAACAGCATCCCGAACTCATCATCGTGAAGGTCGCGCTTATGCTTACGCGGGAGGCGGCTCCGAACCTTTCCTACACTGACGTGGCGCGCGCGAGTGATGCGGGCGTGCCGCTTACGACCCCCGCCGAGATTGCGCGCGCCATTCGCGCCATTCGCGCCGCTAAATTCCCGTTCGCCGATGGCGAAGGAACGGCCGGCTCGTTCTTCAAGAATCCGGTCGTTACGGGTGCGGCCGCCGCCGCGCTCTCCGCACGCCATCCGGGCCTGCCGGTTTTCAAAGAGGAAAACGGCCAGGCGAAGCTTTCGCTCGCGTGGCTCTTGGACCACGGGCTGTCGCTCTCGGGGTATAGCAACGGCACTGTCCGGCTCTATGAAAATCAACCGCTCGTCTTCGTCGCGCGCAGAGGTGCGACTGCGCGCGACGTGGAAGCGCTCGCACGCGATGTCGCGGCGCGCGTGCAGAATGCGTTCGGCATTACAGTGGAGCGAGAAGTAGAAACCTTCGGCTCGCGTACTGCATCCCCCGCGCGCAAAAATATTTTCGGCAGGATTTTTTCAAGACTTATCCACAGTTGAAATAATTTCTTCACACAAAATTTCTTTTTACGCGCGATAATGTGAAGTAGGACGTTTGCATGCGGATTTTTATTTCGCGCGCAGACGGGTCGACATATCAGTTATTCTCACCTAATTCGCAACCACCATGGCTAAAAAGCGCAAGGCAGCGAAAAAGCGCAAATAGTTCCGCCGCAAAAAAGAAATCTCCGCCGGCTGGCGGGGATTTCTTTTTTCTTTTTTGCCCGCTTTTAATTGCGCGCTCCGTGCTTAAAACTTCGTATTTTGTTATACTGTCTGTCAATGTTTGCACTCTCCCGTTTTTTCTCCAAGAACCAATCCGCGGCCTTCTTGCGGGCCGCTTCGCCCGTAGTGGATGCCGTAAACAAGCTTGAGGAGGGGCTTACGGCGCTTTCCGACGAGGCGCTTCGCGCCCGCCTTACTGAGGTGCGCGTGAAGGCGGTAGAGGCCGGTGCGACACCCGAAGCCGACTTGCCGCTTGTGTTCGCACTCGTGCGCGAGGCGGCGCGCCGCACGCGCCGCGAGCGGCACTTTGACGTACAGCTTGCCGGAGGCCTTGCGCTCGCGCGGGGAAAAATCGCCGAGATGCGCACCGGCGAAGGCAAAACGCTCGTCGCAACATTGCCGGCGACCTTCCACGCGCTCGCGGGGCGCGGCGTGCAAATCGTTACGGTCAACGATTATCTCGCGCGGCGCGACACCACGTGGATGGGACAGGTTTACGACTTCCTCGGTCTTACCGTCGGTGTCGTTACGTCTACCGGCGCATATCGCTACGACGAATCGCATGTAGCAAAAGAAGAAGAAAAAGAACTGGACAGCGAGCGCGATGCGGAAGGTTCGTTCAAGGTGTTTTACGATTATCTGCGTCCGGTTGAAAAGAGGGAGGCATATGCGGCCGACATTACCTACGTCACCAACAACGAACTCGGCTTTGATTACCTGCGCGACAACACCGCCTACGACCCGTCGCAGTTTGTTCAGCGCGGCCATCATTACGCCGTCATTGACGAAGTGGATTCCATCCTGATAGATGAGGCGCGCACGCCGCTCATCATCAGCGGACCTGCCGGCGACTCACAGAAGCTCTACGAGCGGTTCGCGGATATTGTGCGTGACTTCTCCGAAGGCGATGACTACGCGGTAGATGAGAAACAAAAGGCCATCCAGATCACTGAAGCGGGGATGCATAAGGCCGAGACGGCGCTTGGCTTGGAGAACCTCTACACTGAAGGCGGGGTGAAATACGCGCACCATCTGGAGACGGCCGTGCGTGCGAAGGCGCTCTTCCATAAGGATAAAGTGTATGTCGGGCGCGACAGCTAAGTCGTCATCGGGGACTAATTTAGGGGCCGGCCCCAGCCCGGCCGCCGCTGGTCGGAGGGACTCCATCAAGCCATAGAGGCGAAGGAAGGGGCCAAAGTGCAGGACGAGACGCGCACCTACGCGACCGTCACATTCCAAAATCTTTTCCGCATGTACGAGAAGCTCGCCGGCATGACCGGCACCGCATTGTCCTCTGAAGAGGAGTTCTACACGGTATACGCTCTGGAGGTCGTCGTCGTGCCGACCAATAAACCGAGTCGACGCAAGGATTACGACGACCTTATCTTCCAGACCGCCGCCGGGAAGTATCGCGCCGTTGCGCGCGCGGTGAAAGAACGGCATAAAAAGGGCCAGCCAGTCCTCGTCGGCACAGTGTCCATAGAGGACAACGAAACGATAAGCGCGTATCTCGCGGAGGCGGATGTGCCGCACGAAGTGCTAAACGCAAAGAATCATGAGCGAGAGGGCGAGATTATCGCCGAAGCGGGAAAGAAAGGGCGCGTCACCGTGGCGACCAACCTTGCGGGCCGCGGCGTGGACATCAAACTCGGCGGCGCGCTCGCGACCGAAGTGGAGCGCGCCGCCGTCATTCATGAAGGCGGCCTCATGGTGCTCGGCACCGAACGGCACGATGCGCGCCGCATTGACAATCAATTGCGCGGTCGCGCGGGCCGCCAAGGCGACCCCGGCGAGACGCGCTTTTATGTATCACTTGAGGATAAGCTCATGCGCGTTTTTGCCGCCGAGACGCTGAAAAAGATGATGGGCCGCTTCGGTATCCCGGAGGACGAACCCATTGAGAGCGGCATGATAACGAAGTCGCTGGAGACCGCCCAGTCCCGCATTGAAGGGTTCAACTTTGATTCGCGCAAGCAGGTCCTCGCCTACGACGACGTGATGAATACCCAACGCCTCGCCATCTACGCCCGCCGCCGCGCCGCGCTTACCGGCGGCGACGCGAAGATAGAAGAGCTCTTCCGCGCGTTTCTTGGCGGCGGCGCGGCGGCGGACGAACTCCTGAAAACGAAAAAAGCTGAATTCGGCGATGCGTTCATCCCGCATCTGCGCCGCTTTCTCCTGCAGGTTATTGATACATTCTGGCTGGAGCATCTGGAGACGATGGATTACCTGCGCCGCTCCGTATCGCTCCGGGCCTACGGTCAGCGCGACCCTTTGATTGAGTACCGGCGCGAAGGACTTCAGCGCTTCCGCGCGCTTGAAGAGAACATCCGCGCGGCGGCGGCCGAGGCCCTCCCGCGTCTCGTGAACCGCGATGACGCGCGTATCCGCGCTGAAGAAGAAAAAACGCGCGCCGCGCTTGTGGCGGCGGGAAAAGAAGAGAACTCCGCTCCCGTTCCGCTCCGGAAGGCATTTGCCTACGGCCGCAACGATTTCGTTACTGTCAAGAAGGATTCCGAAATGAAACGGCTTAAATATAAAAAAGCTGAACCCCTTCTCGCCGACGGCTGGGAAATCACAAGCTAGGTATGGCGTTTGTAGATCATGTGATTATTTCGGCTCGCGCGGGAAAGGGCGGCGACGGCGTCGTCCGCTGGTTGCGCACCAAGGAGAAGGCGAAGGGCGGGCCTGCGGGCGGGGACGGCGGCAAGGGCGGCGATGTCATCCTTATGGGCGTGCGCGACTTCTCGGCGCTCGCGCATTATCGCTATGAAAAAAAATTCCACGCCGAAGACGGCGAAGCGGGGAAGAGCGAGTTGAAACACGGCGCAAACGGCGCAGACGTTATTTTAAAAGTGCCGATCGGTACTATCGCACACATAAAAGAAACTGGAGATGAGTATGAGATTACTAAAGAAGATGAGCGTATTGTGCTATTCAGAGGAGGCAAGGGAGGTCTAGGCAATGCGCGCTTCAAGAGTTCTACGCATCAGAATCCGTTTGAACGAACGGTTGGGAAAGAAGGAAAGGGCTCTGATATTGAATTGACCCTTAAAATTATCGCGGATGCTGGGCTTATCGGCTTGCCGAATGCCGGGAAATCCTCGCTTCTGAACGCGCTCACGCATGCGAAGTCCAAGGTCGGTGCATATCCTTTTACAACGCTGGAGCCGAATCTCGGCGAGTTCTACGGCTATATCCTTGCGGATATTCCCGGGCTTATTGAGGGCGCCTCGTCCGGACGAGGTCTCGGAATAAAATTTCTCAAGCATGTTGAGCGAACGGAATTCCTTCTACATCTCATCTCGGCGGACCAAGATGACCCCATCGCGGCGTATAGGGAAGTACGGAAAGAATTGGAATCATTCGGGCGCGGTCTCTCTGATAAACGAGAAATCATCATCCTGTCCAAAATAGACTTGGTTTCGCCTGCAGAGTGCGAAACAAAAATGCAACTACTGGAGCGAGAAACCGGCTCGCTTCGCCGGAGCTCCAGCGAGGCGAGCAGGGAAGTGCTCCCCGTTTCGGTCAACGATTTAGTAGCGCTCAAAGCATTCACCTCTCGGCTCGCGGAAATCCTCAAGAAAGGGTAATCTTTGACTATGAGTTACCGGCCGACCATTGGCCTAGAAATTCACGCGGAGCTTAAAACACGAACCAAGATGTTCTGTGATTCGGCGAATGACCCTGACGAGACGCGACCGAATACGAATGTCTGCCCTATTTGCCTCGCGCACCCGGGTACGTTACCGGTGATAAATAAAGAAGCAGTTCGGCATATTCTGCGCATCGGCACGGCGGTAGGAGGCACACTCGCCGGCTGTACCGAGTTTGACCGTAAAAATTACTTCTATCCGGACATCCCGAAGGGATACCAAATCAGTCAGTACGAACATCCGCTCGTCGTGGGCGGTACGCTTGCCGGTGTCGCTATCACGCGCGTGCATCTTGAAGAAGATACGGCACGCTCCATCCATGTCGCAGGCGAAGCCGGAGATCCTGAACGCAGTGAACGGACCGAAGGGAAAAGTCTGGTTGATTTCAACCGCGCGGGCATTCCGCTCATGGAGCTCGTTACCGAACCGGTGATAGAGGATGCGCAGACGGTCGGCCGTTTCGCGCGCGAATTGCAATTGCTTCTGCGCACGCTCAATGCCGGTGAAGCCAACATGGAAAAAGGCGAGATGCGGATAGAAGCGAACGTGAGCGTTTGCAAACAACCAACAACCAACAACCAACAACCAACATTAGGCACAAAGGTGGAAGTGAAAAATCTGAATTCATTCCGCTCGGTAGAACGGGCGATCGCCTACGAGATAGAACGGCAGACGAAGCTTCTTGAGTCGGGCGGCGAGGTAGTACAGGAGACGCGCGGATGGGACGAGGCAAAGCAAGTAACTTTTCACCAACGCTTCAAGGAGGGAAGCGCCGATTATCGCTACTTCCCGGAGCCGGACCTTCCGAAATTGTTTCCCTCAGAAATACCGGAGTTCGCAGAGAAGGCGATACGCGCCTCTCTGCCCGAGCTCCCATGGGAACGCCGCGCGCGGTATCAGAAAACACTAGAGATAAAAGTTGCAGACAGCAGTATCGTAACCGAAAATTTTGAAGGTGCCGTTTTTTTTGACAAAGTCGTGCCGGAACTTGCACGTCCCGGCCAAGCCAAGATTGCAGTGAACTTTCTTATTAGCGACCTTGCGAATGAACCGGGCTCCATCTCGCCGGCATCTTTCGCAAAGCTCGTGCGCATGTTTGCAGAGGATATGCTCTCTTCTCGCGGCGCTAAAGACGTGCTCGCGATAATGAAAGCGGAAGGCGGCGACCCGGAGCAGATAGCGAATAAGCGTGGGCTCATGCAAGTGCATGACGCAGGCATGCTTCGAAGCGCGGTTAAAGGCATGCTCGCAGAGGAGAAAAAGGCGGTTGAGGAGTATCGCGCGGGGAAGGAGACAGCCCTGCGCTATCTGCTCGGCAAAAGCATGGAAGCGACCAAAGGGGCGGGCAATCCGGCGATGTTAAAAGACATCATTGTTGAAGAAATAAAAAAAGAGTAGCCGAGCCGAGATAATAACTGTTTATATGCATCTTTTGACAAAGATAGAGCGGTGCTATACTTGCGAGAATGGACGAGCTCGTCATAGGGGATAAGAAGTATATATCGTCAAAGCTAGCCGCAAAGGCAACCGGATATGCGAAGGACTATGTCGGTCAACTCTGTCGCGAGGGAAGAGTGCCGGCACGGCTCGTAGGACGCAATTGGTATGTCCTGGAGTCAGCTATTCAGGACCATCGCTTCGGGGGTCAGGAAGAAAAGCCAACAGTCGTGAGCGAAAGGAATACGCGAGGAAAAGAAGAAAAGTGGGAATCTCCGCGCTATGAAGCGGCCGAAACTGAAGTCATTCCCATAATAAATCGCCTGCAGGAAGAACCGGTGTCTGAAGCCATCGGAGAAGAAAATCTTAAAGAGCGCCTGCAGGAGACGTGGCAGGCATGGTTTGATCGTTTTGAACACGCAGTGGGGGCGGTCGGATTAAACGCGCCTGAAGATACAAACGAAGAGACGGTTGTTTCAGAATCTGTTCAAGAAGAGGCGAGCAGAGAGGAGATAGAAGATGAACCGGAACCGGCAGATGTGCCTGTCCCTATTCGCGCGATACATCATGTACCGTACCAGCCGCCCCCCATAGGACTCCTCCCGAAGCGCTTTGCGGCGGAATCGCCAAGTAAGCCGATTGAAGAAGAACATCGGAAGAAAAAATGGGGAACAAGAGAAGGAGGAATGTTGATTGGGGCGATCCAGATAGTCGGAATATTTCTTGCATTATTTGCGGTTGCCGCCGCCGTACTCGGAAGCGGATATTTAGATATATACATCGTCTCTAACAGCACAGCTCGTATAGTTGCAGGTGTTGGACTCTATAATAAATAATGTATTTACTTCATTTCTCGTCTCGTTAAAAAGAGTTAAAGTATATTATCCAAGTATTAAAAGAAAACAAATTAAAACCGATTTAAGACCAGTTTTGCTTGCCTCATGAGCGTATAATGGAGTCCTATAGGAATCAAGCATTAAAAATTAAAATACTATGTTCGCACAATAACATTATCGTATTATTTGCATTAATAAATCTACAACGCCCGCATCATCATTTAAACGCATTCCGTATGACCGATATAACTAGCATATATAAGGTATATATTACATCAGCGGCAAAGGCGATTTTTACATGACATTTAAAATTTAGAGTTGTCTGCCTCTATAACGCATACAGAACGCATCAAAAGCATTTTCTACAGGTCAAATTCCTTGAACAAACCTCTTTACCAACGCTCTTTTTCAATTTTAACGAGTAATTTATTGCCGATTCGGTTCATGCTCTTATGTCGTTCTGAAATAATCCTTTCGGAGGACCATGCCGGGTATTTCCCCGCGTTTATTTACGAAATCTTATCCACAGCTTCTTTAAAATTTTCTATCGGAACGCCGGAAACATAAGTTACTATTTAGTTAGTTCGGATATCCGACATGGATCCTCTCCTTAAAGAAAACTTGATAACGACAAAAGAAGCTGGAGAACTTTCCGGGTATTCATCGGATTATTTATCGCGTCTCATTCGTTCCGGGAAGATCGCCGGAAAAAAAATCGGGCACAGCTGGCTCGTTGATAAAGATTCACTTACACGCTTTGTGGATACGCAGGGCGGTCATAAGATTGATCGCGCGCGCGCGCTCGCGCGCGCGCGAACAAAAGAATACCGCGCGCACCATTCACTCCTGCGCCGCCTTAATCCTAAGCGTTTACTTAAATCCTCCCGCTTTATCGGACAGTCAATGTCCGATATGTCCGATACGCCGGGCATCGGGAAAAGCACGTTGCATGCCCATATCTTCGCGCTCTCCATGTCTCTTATGATTGTCCTTTTTGGCGCGTTCGCCGCGCGCGCGGCGGCGGTTCCGGGACTTGCGACAAGCACAGCCGCACTTATTGAAAAAACGTCTGCCGGATTTCGCGACACGTTTGGTGATATTCCATTCCGCATCGCGGCGCGCATTGACAAGGCAAGAGCGCAGATGAATGAATTCGCTTCACACACCGTCAAGCGCGGCGCATTTTTAACGGAGGATATTGCGCCGCGACTTGCCGCTTTGAATCTCTCCACGATGCGCATGGAGCTTGACGTAACTCCCCGTCCCCCATCGTTTCTTCACACCTCGTCATCCACATTTATCACCGCCGATGACTTGAACACATTTGCAGTTGATGCGTACACGCTCCTTACGCACCCGTTGCGCGCCGCGAATGTGTTCGCGGGCGCGCATCGCGCATTTGGAGAAAAAAGCTATAGCGCGATCGCGCGCGCGTTAGGCGCGTACCGGATGCTCATTGACCGGTCAGGCGCTCGCGCGCTCGCGCTTAGCGCCTCTGCGCGCGATGCTTACCTGCTCGCGCTTGTCCCGTTACCAACCAGGTTGGTAACGGGGCTCGGCGAAGCCGTCATCGCCGCCGCGCATGCGGCGATACGCGCCGACGTCTCGCTCGCCTACGGCGCGGCCGAGGCGGCTCCCGCCTCCGCCCGCGCCGCAGTCGCGTTCCTCGGTAATACCGGCGACTTGCTCGCCCGCGCCGCCGAACGAGTTCCCGCGCTCGCTACAACAGCCTTCTTGCGCGCGACCGAGGCGCCTGCCGTAGCCGCTCCTGCAATCGCGCAAGCCGCGTTCAATGCGGAATACGCCGCCGCGAGTCGTTTCGTCGCGGCGGCCAACCGCGTCTCGAAGGAGTACTTCGCGCTTGTATACGGCACGGGCGAGGCAGTGTATGCCAGCGCGACGAGCGGCGCGCGGATTGTAGCAAGGGTTCCCCTTGCTACAAAGGCGCTGTCCGGTGCGGTGCAGGACTCGTATCTCGGCGCGCTCGGCACAAGCGCGCTCGTCGCGCTTCATCCGATTGAAGCGATGATGAATTTGCCGCCCGTCGCCGGGGGCCGGTGGGGCCGGGGGGGCGGGGGGGCTGGCGGCCCCCGCCAAGCGGGTTAGGCGGCACGGCGGCAGCCCCCTGTTGGTGAAAGAACA
>CAYHGO010000013.1:0-10166 GCA_964356215.1 uncultured Candidatus Saccharibacteria bacterium
CCGCCCTTACGGGCGGTTGGAGAGGAGAGTTAGGTGACTTGCTTGGCGATGCGGGCAAAGATAGCTGGGTGCTCGGAGGCGAAGGTCGCGAGGACTTTGCGGTCAAGGGCGAAGCCGGTCTTCTTCAGTTTCGCGATGAAGGTGGAGTAGGACTTGTGGCCGTTGTCACGGACGGCGGCGTTAAGGCGGACAATCCAGAGGGAACGGAAGTCGCCCTTCTTGTCGCGGCGGTGGGCGAAGGCATAGCGGCCCGCGCGCATTAGGGCCTCGTGCGCGTAACGTTCCTTCTTAGAGCGCCCGTGGCGATAGCCCTTCGCGCGCTCAAGAAGATTCTTGCGGCGCTTCTGCACCATCACGCCCACCTTAATTCTAGTCATAAGTTGTAAGTGATAAGGTGTAAACAGGAAAACTAACTTCCAGGCAGGAAACGGCGACGTACTTTTGCAGTAAGGTGAATAGCGACAGAACCGCGTTTCCCACGGCGCGTATTACCACTCTGCTTCGCATTGAAATGGTTCTGACCTTTCGCGCGCGCCATAAGCTTCCCGTTGCGGGTCACGCGTATTCGTTTTGTGTATGATTTGTTAGTTTTCATGATTTTTTTGCCTCACGCTCGCGTTTTTGTTGAGCCACTAAATCTCTTTCAATGACGCCAGCGAAACCCTTCGGGCTCCTCGTAATTGGCTCTGCCACCTTATAGGCATACGGAATGCGGAGCAGGAATCGCTCCAGACGCTCTTTGAGGAATTCCTCGCTCATGCCCTTGTAGCGGCCCTTAAGGAAGAGTTCGGCGCGTACGCGGTGACCCTCCTTCAGCCACCCGGCGGCCTTTTTCGCTTTCAACAGCATGTCGTGGTCGCCGGTGCCGACCTTAATCTGGACCTCCTTAGTCTCGGATATTTTGACCTTAGACTTCGCTACTTTCTCCTTCTTACTTCGCTCATACTCAAATTTACCATAATCCATTATCTTCGCAATGGGAGGGACGGCCGAGGGCGATATCTCAATAAGGTCGAGGCCGGCCGTCTTGGCCGTCGCGAGCGCTGCTTCAAGTGAAAGAACACCCAAATTCCCGCCGTCTGCACTAATAACGCGCAACTCTGTTGCGCGGATCTCGTTATTGATGCGAAGTCGGTCTGTAGCCACTGGAAGTGCGGTTACAATAGCACGAAAAGATAGAGAAGTGCAATCTGTTACAATACGCGCAACGTCATGCTAAAAAACTTTGACAAATGGAATGAAGTGAAGAAAAAAACGGATAGCGAGCTACCTCGCCTGTACACCGTTCGAGAAATTTGGTGGTGTCGCCTCGGCGTGAATGTTGGTACGGAGCAAGACGGGAAAGGCGATTGGTACGTTCGCCCATGTGTCATTCTGCGAGGATTCGGAGCTGAAGCTTGTCTCGTCGTCCCGCTCACCACCTCTGCGCGTGAGCACACACTTCGCGTCCCCGTCGGATTAGTTGAAGGTCAACAAGCACGAGCCAACCTTTCGCAGATTCGTATAGTGGATTCGCGGCGTCTGGAGCAGAAAATAGGATTTCTTGAGAAAAATGCGTTTTCAAAATTAAGAAAAACTGCCCGAGACATGCTCTAGGCGGTCTTCTTACTTTCTCCCCCTTGCGGGGGCGAGGCCGAAGCCAACTGTACAAACAGGATAGCGCTCTTGATGTAAAAAGTCAATGAAGAATGGTGGATAAGGGTTCTATAAAAAAACCGCCGCATCGAGTGCGCCAATGGGCGGCTTCTCGATGCGGCGCTGGAACATTAATGACCTCGGCGGGATTAGGCTCGGGGACCGTCTCTATAGCCACCATCTATGGCATGGCCCCTGATTATCCCTATTTCTTCTTTTGAAATAATCAGTGATTTTCCGATGAGTACCTTGCGAAACTGTTCCAACCAATCATCGTCGTAAAGCCTACCACTCGAATCCTTTTTGCCCGTAGGATTGCCGCAGGCCTTGCGGATGAGTTCTATGGTCCAATTGTTGCGCTTCAGTGCCCTGGTTAATTCTTCTGCCAAAGCGGCATCAAACTTTACGAATCGGGTTTGTTTTGGCTCACTTTTACTATACATACTCGTTCCCCTCGAAAATATTGTCGACAGACATGATGACGTGCGAATTGTCTGGAACGAGTAAAGCACAACAGTCGTGTTGCGTCAATGCGACAGCTGGCTCGGGGAGGAGAGGACGATTTCAGCTTTGCCTTCGTAGGAGGAGATTTTGCCCGTGAGGGTTACAGCCTGCCCCGCGTAGCGAGAGAGGTCGCCGAAGGCCTTCGCGTCGTCGGCGAAGATGACACCGGAGAAAGGACAGGTTTTGTAATTTTCGCAGAAGTCCAGAAAGATGGTACCGCTCTTAGAAGTGTAGGCCTTGACGAGGGTGCCGCGCACGGAGGCGTACTTACCGATGTATTTTGAAGCTTCGGTGTAATCAATGGTCCCGATAGAAATTAGCGCGGCCGCTCCCGCGGCCGCGTTGTTACCCTTGTAGGTGTCAAGCAATTTTTTCAATATATTTTCATACGCTTGTCGCAGTAACGTGTCGGTACCTATCTCTAAGATTTCGTCATTGATAGTTGTCGCAGACTTCGTCCAGTTATAACTGCCAAATGCGTACGCCTGCTCGGTTACCAGCAATTTAAGATGCATGATACCGTTGCCGGTTGCGTGTTTCTCCGTTACGACAGAAATACCCCCGTCAAGAAGCGTATTGATAATTGGAGCGCCGTAACTGTCTCTTGCCTGACCAGAGTCCACTATTCCGCGCACATCCACCCCGCGTTTCTTCGCTTCAACTAGAGCTTCGGCGATGCTTGGGAGTGTGAATGTATATATCGCGAAGTAGATATATTCTTCTGCTTCGTTAATGAGAGCTATGAGCTCCCGATCGTTTTGTTTCTGGTCCAAGCTGTAAATCACGCGGACGGAGTTCGCGGGCGGCGCCGACACTGTCTGCGCCGGAATACTCACGGCTTCTACCGCATTTCCACCGCCGAAAGAATAACCGATGCCGCCCGCGGCGAGCGCGAGCGCGAGCGCGGCGATTATTCGTGATAAGCGAGCGTGCATCATAACGACCCGGCGTTCTCACCGTTCCTTTTCGCGCGGTAAGCGCGCAGAGTGCGCCGTGCTATGAGGAAGAGCATGAAGAAGAAGAGAAGTGCGAGGCCCCAGCGCGCGTGAAGAAGCCATGTGGAAGAAATACTGCCGAACCAATAAGCCACAGTGAAAAGGACTGTCGTCCAGATGAAAATAGCGGCGGCGATCATCAGGAGAAAGACAGAGAACGGCGCGCGGAAGAATCCGCTCGCCGTGTAGGTTGCGATCCGCGAGCCGGGGATGAAACGCGCCGAGAACACTGTAAGCTCTAAACGGCTTTCTAACCACGCGCGTAGCGGTATAGCAAAGTCGTGGTCCACATACTGTGCAAGCCGCGGGTGTGTGCGCGCGAGCCGGCCGAGGAAGTAGTATCCGATATCGCCGAGTACGATGCCGATGTAGAGCGAAGCGAGCGCGAGAGGTGTCGCTATCAAGCCGTCTGCGGCAAGGACGCCCACCACAATGACCGTCAGGTCCTCCAGGACCGCCGCGCAGAGCACGATAGCAAGCGATAACAAAAGAGTGCTGCCGAGCGCGCCGCCGATGAGTTCAAGAAGAAAGGGGTACATGCGAATCGCTCTTTAGTGTACCAGATTTGAAAGCTGACACCTCATTTGCACGGAACCATCGGGACGCGTATGCTGATTGGATGAAACGGAAACGAATGGGCGTTGCGCTCATCCTCATCCTTGCCTTCTTCGGACTCGCAGATTCTATTTATTTAACGCAGAGCAAGCTTTCCGGCACGCCGCTTCTCTGCGATATCAATAATTTTTCGGGCTGTAATATCGTTGCGGGGAGCCAGTATTCAAACATCTTCGGCATCCCGCTCGCCGAGTTCGGGGTCCTTTTCTATAGCATCCTCTTCATCCTCGCCGCTCTTGAGCTCGTCCTCTTTGACCGGCTCCTGCGCCGCGTGCTCCAGGGCCTCTCGCTTATCGGAGCTCTCGCGTCGCTCTATTTCGTATTCGTCCAACTGTTCCTCATCGGCGCATTCTGCATCTACTGTTCCGTCTCGGCGGTCATCACACTGCTCATCCTCATTCTCGCAAGCTTTATAGAACCCTTGCGCCAGCGAACGAAACCCACTCCGCTACCCCCGTCCCCGGCGCATCTGCCAATGCCGCCCGCAATCTAAACGCTATGCGAACCCTTCCAGTCGCACTTGTTCTGCTTCTTATTCCGGCAAGCGCGCTTGCCGTTCCGGCGACCTTCGGAGCGGCGCGGTCGCTTCTCGCGGCGAGTTCTTCTCCCGGGAATGCATATTTTGCAGGTGTTTCGGTGGTGAATACCGCGCCGGTGTCTGGCGATTTTTCAGCGCTTGGCGGCTCTGTCGTCGTAACGGCACCGATAGCAGGCGATGGACTTGTATTTGCCGGTTCAGCGAGTGTGCGCGCTCCCGTAGCAGGCGATCTGCGCGCGGTAGCGGGGAACATTGATATCAAAGAGCCGGTGGCGGGCGACCTCGTTGCGTTCGGATACGATATCTCCGATTTTGGCCGCCCGAGCGGCACTATCTTTATTATCGCCGCGAACACGACGCTCGTCGCCGGCGCGGGAGGTCCAGTTACCGTTTATGGCAATAATGTGTCGCTTGCCGGCGATTTTGCAGACGACGTGGACATCATAGCCGCGGGTCGGCTTTCACTTGCGGCAAGCACCACGATCCGCGGCGCACTCTCCTATGAGGCGCCCGAACCGGCGGTCATTCCGGCGTCGGCGAAAATTATCGGAGGCGTTCATTATACGAGCGCATCATATCTGCCTGACGTCGGCACCTCGCGCATGCTCGCGTTCGTAAGCATCGGGTTCTTTCTTTTCGCGCGCATTCTCGGAGCGCTCATCCTTGCCGGTCTTCTGGCCGGCCTCTTTCCGCGCCTTGCGGAGGCAGTCGTAGAGCGCGCCTCTACCGAGCGTCTGCGCGGCATACTCCTTACGATGCTACTTGGCTTCGCGATACTGGTCGCCACGCCGGTCCTGATACTCCTGCTCGCGCTCACGTTCGTCGGCATCGGCCTTGCGCTCCTGCTGTTCATTCTGTACGCGCTCCTTGCTCTGCTCACGATCCTCTACGCCGGCATTCTGGTTGGCGGCCTGCTCGCGCGCCGCTTCGCGAGGCGAGAGACTGTGCGCTGGCACGACGGTATGCTCGGCATGCTGGCGCTTTCGCTCGTTTTACTCGTACCGGTCGTTGGTTCCCTCGCCGGACTCCTTCTCGCCCTCTTTTCTGCGGGGACGCTGCTCCTGCTCTTCTTCCATTTCGCTTTTCCGCGCGAGGAACGCACGTCTGAACTCATATGAATCTGGATAAGCGCGCAACACGCCCTACTTCGCCAAAGCTACGAAGGGCACGCGCGAAGAGGATAGCCGCGTACCTGAAAAAGACATATCCGAACCCCGCGAGCGAGCTTACGTACACGACGCCGTTCCAATTTGTTGCGGCGGTCATTCTTTCGGCACAATGCACTGACAAGGCGGTGAATAAACTCACCGCGGCGCTTTTTAAGAAATATAAGTCTGTAAAAGATTTCGCGAATGCCAACGTCCCGGCGTTTACAAAAGAAATTTCCTCAATTTCGTTTTTCCGGAATAAAGCGAAAGCGATTATCGGTGCGGCAAAAGAAATACAGGCGCGGTATGCCGGAGGCATACCGCGCACAGAACACGAGCTTGTCGCTCTGCCGGGCATCGGCTACAAGACAGCACACGTAATTCTCGGCGAACTTTTTGATGTCTGGGAGGGCATCGCGACCGATACGCATGTAAAGCGCTTTGCGAAACGCTTTGACCTCACCGACAATACTGACCTCACGAAAATTTCAAAGGACTTGGAAGCGCTCATTCCGAAAATGGATTGGAAATATGTGAACAACGGCCTTGTGCTCTACGGTCGCTATATCTGCCACGCGCGCCCCCATGATTGCGCGGCGCACCCTTTGACTAAACTCTGGCCGCCCGCCGCGCTTCGCTGGCCGAAGGCGAAGTAGTTATGTACCGTAGAGTTGGTGGTGCGTACCGACAGCGCGCAGATAATAGACGCCCTTTTCTATATGCTTGTACACGAGCCGATAGTCGCCGGTGATATTAATGCTTCTAAATGATTCGTATGGCGGACCTAAATCATGGTCATTAAGGATTGGGTTAAATCCGTTGATTACTAACATGTTGAGACGTTCTTTCAGCTTTTCTCGCAATTTTTTCGACAGCTTTTTTACTTGACGCTCAAACACACGATCATGAATTAGTCGCATGGACTATTTCTCCAAATCAGCAAACATTTCTTCAACGCTCGAGAAGGTCTTCACTTTTCCTTCGGCGAGGTTCTTTTCTCCTTGATCCAATATTCGTCTCAAATACGGAGTCGGATTGTACATTTCAGTAGAGAAGCTAATCTCTTGCTTTTTGACGAATTCAGACATAAGCCGATTCATCACCGCAGAGAACGGAATACCCATAGTCTTTGCGGTCTTCTGCGCCGCTTCCTTCAGCTTTTTATCAGTCTTAAACAGGATAGTTGTTTGCATATACTCAAATATATATCTTGGTATAGTTATTGTCAACAACACGGCAATGCACAATGCGCGGAGTTGACGCCGTTATGGGGGAGTTATAGAATGACTCGCATATGAGTCATGAAAAAATTGGTTGGGACAAAGTGACAGTCGAGGGAACGAAGCCCGTTGAAAAATCGGAAGGGGAAGCTTCAATTGAAGCCAAAACTGAAAAAATAGAGCGAGAGATTGGGGTAAACACGGCTATGTTAAGCGAGAATATTGCTCAACTTCCGGAACCGGGGACAGTATCTGTTGAAGAACATCCAGGATTGCGCGAAAAACTCAGTGAATACAAGGAAAGTCTTTTACGAAACAAGGAATTCTTTATGACTAAGCTTGGACTTGGTACCGCCGGACTAGTCGGGCCTCTTTATGGTGTTATTGCTTCACAAGGAGGACTCCCTAACATGCCCGCCACGCTCGAAAGTGGTATTGGTGCGGGACTAACGGTGGCTACTGTCGGTCTTTTTGTTGCAGGACTCGATCAAATTGCCACAAGAATCAATGTGTACCTAGAGACAAAAGAGCATAAGGAAGAACTTCTTGGACTAAGAAAACGACATCTATGACACAAGAAGAAATGCTCGCGAAAATTAAGGAATTTGAAAGCTCACTTACGTCGGGGGAGCGTTTGAAGTGGCTACAAGAGTTGAATGAGAATATAAAAAAGACAAATGAAGATGTGAAAGATATAATTGGCGTTTTACAGGTCGCAAAAGACAAAAGAGAAACGGAAGAACTAAAAGCGAAAATGAAAATAGGGTAGGATGGTGTCGATGACACCTGCGAAGTTTAGGGAAATAGTGTGGAAGTATTACCGCGCATACGGGCGGCACGACTTGCCGTGGCGGAAAACACGCGACCCGTACAAGATTCTCGTGTCAGAAGTCATGCTCCAGCAGACGCAGGTAGAACGGGTAATCCCGTTCTACGCCGAGTTTATGAGGCGTTTTCCTACAGCCCGCAAGCTTGCAGATGCGTCGCTTTCTACAGTATTGAAAGCATGGCAAGGATTGGGCTACAACCGCCGGGCTAAGCAACTTAGAGTTGCCGCCCAAGCGCTCATTGCAAAAAAGTCTCACACGGTTGAAGAATTAGAAGCACTGCCTGGTGTCGGCCCCTATACTGCGCATGCTGTCGCGGCGTTTGCTTACAATCAGGATGTGATTTTTGTGGAGACAAATATCCGCACCGCCGTCATTCACCATTTTTTTCCGAAAAAGGGGAAAGTTTCAGATGCAGAAATAGAGAAAATCCTGCGGCAGACATTGCCGAAGGGGAAGGCGAGAGAATGGTACTGGGCTCTGATGGACTATGGGTCGCATTTGAAAAAGTCAGGTATCTCGCATAACGCGCGAAGCGCCGGTTATGGTAAGCAATCCCGATTTTCGGGCTCCTTGCGCGAAGCGCGCGGCGCGATTCTGCGCGAACTTGTCTCTGGGAAATTTCAGCAAGGCGAGGCCTTGCTGAACCTGCTCGGTACAAGGCGCCGCACGCAGACGCGCTCCGCGCTCGTGGCGCTTCTCGCTGAAAAGTTCGTGGTGAAGAAGCGCGGCGGCTACGCGCTCGCCGCGTGAGAGCCGACTCTTTTACGCGGCTCGCCGACTAATTAATAGCTGGTCCCGAGCGGGGCGATCTCGGGCGGGGCCTTTTTGTGCGGGCGGAAATCCTTGATGAGGAGAGTCGCGCCGGCGCCGAATACGGCGATGAAGCCGCCGGTAATAAAGAACAGTAGCTCGTAACTGCCGAAGAGGAGAATAAGACTGCCGGCCACCGGCGCGATGATGTCCGAGAGCGGCCAGATGCCGCGGAAGACGCTCACCGAACTCACGTCCTTCTCGGATACGCGGCGGAAGAAGTGCCCCTCGGTCATGCTCTCTACGAGCGCGGCGCCCGCGCGCGACGCGACGAGGACGGCAAGGATGACGAGGAGCGGCGTCGCGGGCGTAAAGAGGCCGATAGCCGCGAGCGAGGCCCCGGTAATGAGAAATCCCGTAAACAAGAGTTCTTTGTCCCCGATGAGCTTATCGGCGAGCACGCCCGCCGGGTATTCAATAAGCACGTAGGGGACAAGCATGATGGCGAACATCCAGCCAAGCTCGCTCCAAGGGATACCGAGTGTCTCATGGAGATAAAGCGGCGTATAAAAGGGCGCCCAAACGAAGAAGAGATAGAGCAGGAGATGGCCGAACGTGACTGCCGCAAGGTCGCGGTCATGGATAATGCGGCGGAATGTCTCTTTGAGCGTGGAAAGCTGGGCGGCATGTCCGGCAGGCAATTTGCGGACTGCGAAAAGAATAATGAACGGAACGAGAGCGGCGGCGGCGGCGAGGAATACGCTCGGATAGGCGTCGCTTTTGGCGAGGAGCGCGCCAATCAAGAGCGGCGCGGCGAGCGCCGCAATGTTCCACGCCGTGATGAAGAACGTGCGAACGCGCCCGGTCGTTCCCTCCTCGGCGACCGTGGCCTCCAGGAGAAGGTCCAGCTCGTATGCAAGAAAGGGCTGTAGCGAAAAGGCGATGGCGGCGAAGAGCGCGCCGGCGATTGCTCCCGGCGCCTCTGCGAGCCCGAAGAGCGTGACCATTTCTATGAGAGCGACCACGATAGCAAGTTGCTGCGCTCCATAACGCGCAACCAGCCGCGGCAGAAGCGGGAAGATAAAGCAGGAGAGCAGGGCGCCTCCCGCGATGACGAAGCCCGCCGCCGCCTCGCTCATAAACGAGGTGAGGTACGGAAACATGATATAAGTCAGGACGGTGGAAAAGAGCGCGAAGAAGAAATTCCCGAGCGAGATCACTATCCGCGGGCGCATATGCTCCCGAGCATACCATAGAGAAAGCGCGACGCGCCTGTGGCACGCCGCGTCAGTTATTCGTAAAAGTCATGCGGACCGATGTCGAGAAAGAGTACGCGGTTATCGGAGAGGAATAGAAACTTGATTCGGTAGTGATAGTTAATCCAGAACGCGGAAGTACCGCGTTCTTTACCGTGTAGTTGGTGCGTACGAAGCGATGGGTGATGCGGTTCGTTACGAAAGAGAAACTCTTTTTCTTCAGCGAACGCGAACAGCTTCTTCGGTAGTTTTGATGCTGACTTTAAGAAACCGCGCGAGTACTCAACATGCATGCGGCTTTTGTATTCGCTCTTGTTTGCGATAACGTTTCAGAGCTTCACCCATTGAGGGCGCGGCAAAAGTTTTTCCCGCACGATATTCACGCAATCCTTCTTCAACTAATTTGTCTAGGTCAGTCGCTTCCTTGCCCGAAAGGTAGTACGTAGGAACAGCCGCCGCGATAAGCCGCTGATATTCTTTCACCGGCAACACAACGACGCCCTTGTCCTTGGCGGCCGCTTTTTTAAGTAATGTGGCTGTGGTCATTACAACAAGTATACCATACAAAAAACGCGGCGCGCCTCTGGCGCGCCGCGTGGTCCATTCCAGTTCCATCGGCGCACGGTTAGTGGTGTGGGTATTTCCAGTGGATTACCTTCGGCACCAGTTCTTTTC
>CAYHGO010000014.1:0-7391 GCA_964356215.1 uncultured Candidatus Saccharibacteria bacterium
AACCTGTTGAGCCATTCGCCCCGCCTCGCAATTATCAACATTCCAACATTCTCAAGAATGTTGGAATGTTGTAAGATTGGGCTATGAAAACGGCTAAACAATTAGAACGACATTTGAAGGGGTTAGCGAACCATAGACGCATAGACATCCTGCGGGCGGTGAGCAAGTCGGAAGGGATTACGCTCGAACAAATTGCGGAGCAGTTGGACTGCAATTTCAAGACGATATCAGAACACACGCGGCGGCTGGTGCAAGCCGGCCTCGTGCAGAAGAAGTATCGCGGCCGAAACGTTGAGCACTCGCTTTCGCCCTATGGCGCCAGGATGGTGAAATTCATTGACGCGTTCTAATTCTCGCGATAGGACATTCCGACATTCTCAAGAATGTTGGAATGTGGCGCATAAAGAAACTTGCGGGCGCGTGCGTTCGTTACAATCTGCATGAGCAGAAATCCATTTATAAACGCATTTGCCGCGACGGCGTATATCGCGCTCGTCGCAACCGTGATGTTCAACGGAGAGAAGATATTCGGTCCTGACGAGAGTGTCATCATTCCTATTGCCGTCCTTTCGCTCTTCGTCCTCTCTGCCGCCGTGATGGGGTACCTCTTCGTCTTAGAGCCCCTGCGGCTCTTCCTGGAAGGCGACCACAGGGGTGCGACGAAGCTCTTCCTCGCGACGGTCGGAGTCTTCGCCTGCGTTACTGGAGCGATATTCCTCGTCGCGTTTTTCTTCAACACTTCGTTCTAGCCAGTGGCCGATGGTGTGTTAGCATATAAAGTATGCACATCTTAGTCGGTCTGCACGCGGCGCTTGGCGAGGCGGGCGCGCTCGCATTCCTCTGGGTGCTGGTAGAACTATTGAATCCGAACGAGGCGCGCCTGCGGCGCGCCCGCCTCGCCGCGCTCCTTGGTGTGTTCCTCCTCCTCGCCTCCTGGGTCGCCGGCGGCTTCTATTACGTTACCGAGTACGGCGCGGCGGTGAAGCCCGTCATCAAGAGCGGCCCGCTCCCGTGGGCGCACGCGGTCATCATGGAGACCAAGGAACACGTTTTCCTCTTCCTTCCGTTCCTCGCCATCCTTGCGTGGGGCCTTCTCTCGCGCTTCAAGGGCGAGTTCATGCGGAATCGGAATCTGCGGATTGCCATCACGCTCGTTTCGGGACTGGTCGTTCTGCTCGCTTTCGCGATGGCGGGAATGGGGTTCATCATTTCAAGCGGCTTCCGAGCCGCGCTTGAGGCAACAGCGCTATGAGACCTCATCTTACCGCGTTAGCATGGGCAACATCCGGAGTCGTCTGGCTCGTCGTCGCCCTGACACTCTCCGCAGAGCTTTCGGCGCCCTTCAAGGCATTTCTCGCCGGGCTTACCGGCCATCACTGGACCTCAAAGAGCGTCATCGCCGCCGCCGCATTCATCGTGCTCTATGTCCTGTTTAAGAGAATGCGCGAATCGGAGAATATTTTGGGAAGCGTCGTGTTCGCGGTGGTGAGCATCCTCCTCGGCGGCGTTGTCATCTTCTCCTTCTACCTCTCCCATTTCATCGTTTTATGATGCAGACCGAACAAATCCGGCCGTACTTCCTCATCATCGCCATCGTGAGCGCGCTCGTCTTTGCGCTCGCGGTCTTCTGGCCCTTCCTGAAGCCGCTTGCGCTCGCAGCCGTTTTTGCAGTCGTGCTTCAAGGGCTTTATCAGCGGGTCTCCAACATGCTTCGCGGCTGGCCGGGCGCCGCCGCACTCGCAACGGTCGTTGTAAGCACGCTCTTCATCCTGCTCCCGCTCGCGTTGGTGGGAGTGCTGGTGGGCAACGAGGCACGCGGCCTCTATCTCTCGCTGGAAGAGGGAAGCGCGCGCAACACGATTACGGAGCTGATTATTCGCACGGACGAGACAGTCAGTCAAGTCGTTCCCGGGCTCGGCGGCTTCTCGCGCGACATCTCCACGAATATTGATACCTACGTGAAGGACGCACTGCAGTGGATAGCGGGACACGCAGGCGACATCTTCTCCGGCATCTCCCGTGTCCTCCTCTCGTTTTTTGTCTTCTTCATCGCTCTCTACTATCTTCTGCGCGACGGTAAGCGCGTGCGGCGGATACTGATAGAACTCTCGCCGCTCTCTGATAGGGAAGATGCAGGCGTCTTTGACCGGCTGGAGCTTGCCATCAATTCCACTATCAAGGGAAGTTTGGTCATCGCGCTCGTACAGGGCGTGCTCTCTACCATTGGCTTCTTGCTCTTCGGGGTGCCGAACGCCTATCTCTGGGGCACGGTCGCCGCAGTCGCCGCGCTTATCCCCGGCATCGGGACCGCTCTCGTCTTCATCCCCATCATCCTCTTTCTCTTCATCACGGGGACGCTCGCGCAAGCGCTCGGGCTCCTGGCCTGGGGCGCGCTCGCGGTCGGACTTATTGACAACCTACTCGGCCCCAAGCTCATCGGGCGTGGGATGAAGCTCCACCCGCTTCTCGTGCTCCTTTCGGTCTTGGGCGGCCTTATCCTCTTCGGCCCCTCGGGCATCTTCCTCGGTCCTTTGACGCTGGCGCTCCTCTTCGCGCTCCTCTCCATCTACGCCGATCTCTCCCGCCGCGTTTAGAGTATGGACACCTACAGCGCCTACGCGGCGCTCGTGAAGCCCGCGTGGGCGCCCCCGGCATGGCTCTTCGGCCCGGTCTGGAGCGTTTTGTATCTCGTCATCGCCGTTTCCTTCGGTGCTGTCTTCTATAAAGCACTCAAGAGAGAAGTGCCGTTCGCGGTCGCGCTCCCCTTCGCCCTCAACCTCGTCTTCAACTTTTCCTTCACCTACTTCCAATTCACGCTTCAGAACAACCTCATCGCCGCCGCCGACACCCTCTTCGTCCTCGCCACTCTCATCTGGGCGCTCGCCGCCATCTGGCCCCGGCTCAAATGGGTCGCCCTCGCCAACATCCCGTATCTGGCGTGGGTAAGTTTCGCAACAATTCTCCAATTAACCATCACGTTTTTGAATAGATAATTGGCTTGGTGTATTGTTGCAATTAATAAAGATTGGCTTAGGATAGGGCGATAATGAAACAAAAAAGAAAGGTGAGTGCAAACTTGGGGCGTACCCAACATCGTGATGCAGAGAAGTATTATGCACAAATAAAGAAACGTATCGGTTCCACTCGTCTTTGCCCATTTTATAACGGCGAGAAATATCCTCAGTTTAGTGCAGACGAACACGATAAGCTCAATCCGAAATTCCCAAACCCTAACGTTCCAATCGGGCAGTTCGATTTTCAATACGATAAGAACAAGAAGTTCTGGAAGCTTCAGTCCTACTGCAAGGTTTGCTATAAAGCATATCGTGATGCACGAATTGGTAAGGCGCGTTCGACTTGGATTCGAAAAGACGGTAAACCAATGAGCGAAAGAGAAATTCGTGCCTGGTATACGAAAAATGTCGCTAAGACGATGCAATGCTCAATGTGCAAGCAGAGACTCGATCCAAGTAAATTCAGTATCTCCCTCAGTATGGAAAAGGGTCTCCACAATGTGTGTATGGATTGTTCAGCAGGGGCAGGGACTTCAGTGCGTGAGCAGCAGTGGCTCTCTGATGGGGATTGGAATTCTTGGAAGAAAGTCGTTGCGCGTATGCGCACAAAAAGGAGTGTACATTGTTCTGGATGGCCCCGTGCTAAAGAAATGGGCGCGTGCTTGAAATTTGACGATGGGAAGAACATGCACGCCGATCATTGGGTGCCCTTGCGCGCTGGTGGTATTAACGATGCTAAAAATTTTCAGCCGCTCTGTAACGCATGCAATATCCGCAAGAATGACCAGATAGATCCTCGTCTAACTTCCGAAGAGGTTCAGACACTCGTGGGAACTAGATACAAAAAGATTGTGCATCTAGAAGATAGTATCGAAACAATCGAACGTAAGCTAAAAGCTTCTCTTGTGAAGCATCTCAAGTCTCTTTTAAATCGCGGGCTTTATCTCGATGCTATTCGCCGGAAGAAAAAAGAAGTAAATGGTCAATGGAACGTAGACCGCGCTTATCGTAAAGGAGTTGAGTGGCTAAAACGTAATGCTTAAATCAAGAAGCTAGACGTTTTTGCATAATTTTTATAGCCTCCTTATTAGCGTCGATTAGGGTCACTGGGCGACCAAGTGCGAGCGCCACTGCTCCAGTCGTGCCGCTCCCTGCAACTGGGTCTAGCACCCAATCACCAGGGTCAGATGAAAGTTCTATAATCCTCTTCAAAAGTGCCACAGGTTTTTGGGTAGGGTAGAGGCGCTCGTCTTGTGTGGTTCGAGTGATGTAATGAATGTCATCCCATAAGTTTGAGAGCGGCTTGCCTTTTACCTCGTGCTTGTAGAGCTTTTTATAGAGCATTGCCTCATTAGTTCCTTTTTTTGGTTTTGTAAAATGGATACGGTCTTGCCAAATTAATTCCATAAGTTTGTCTTTTGATAGTTTCCATCCATAAGGGGTCTTGTACACTATCCCATTACGTTCAATTGAATAAAAATGCCCGCTTCGAGTCTTGTCGTGTTTTATTGATCCAAGTGCATACAGTCCGCGCGCATCTTTGTTTTTGTAGGAATTTTCAAGATAGTACTCGTCGAGTGGTACATAAAGCAGGTTAAACTTCGAACCATTATCGCTCGCTTTGTAAATAATATCAATAACTGCCCCCATCTTATTCTTTACAGTATTTTTCCCATGGGCCTTTTTCCAAAAGATTGGCTCAACTTTCTTGAAGTGTTTTTGAAGAATGAGGTGAGGCACAAGAGAAAGCTCCGCACTTATATGGAAAAATAAAGTGCCGTCTTTTGCTAACTTGGTCTTGCAAACCCCGATGACTTTATCGAGCCATTGTTCATATTCCCCGTCGTTCCACTTGTCTAAAAATCCGAATCGCTCGCCAATTGCTGAATAGGAGTATGAACGATTCGAGTTAAAGGGCGGGTCAAGATATATCGTCCGGTATTCTCTTCTGAGCCGCGGAATTATATCTAAATTATCACCCAAATAAGCCTCGCAAGATATACTCCTGTTCTTTTCTAACAAAAACTTGGGCGAAAGATTCGGTACAATTTCGCCGACTCTTTTCTGCCCGGGTAAATTTTTAAGTATCGGAAGCGTTACGACCTCTTCATGCTTCACAATATCAAGGACAACTCCTTGTATTTGAAGATTTTCCGGCATCACAAAGAGTGGTTGCATACCACTATTTGCGGGCTGTAGTCGAATTCTTCCGCGTTCTTTATAAAATTTCTTAACAGTCGCACTTTCGTTATTTATAAGGGCTACGACTGTTTGACCATTTTCGGCAACGTTTTGTTCCTTCACCAAAATGGTGTCTCCATTGTGAATATTTTCTTCAATCATGGATTCACCCTCAACTTTTAATGCATATACCGAACCACCACGCGGAAGTTGTTCTTCGGACACGGCGATCATTTCTCGTCCGCGCTCCATGATATCTATGGGCTGTCCGGCGGCGATAATTCCAAGAAAGGGAATTTGCACCATTCTACTTGTTTCGCGTGCCTGGATACCCCGCGGCTTGTTTTCTTTTTTCGATAAATATCCCAAGTCACGGAGTTTAGAAATATGGAAATGGGCGGTTGAGACCGAAGCGAATTTTAATTTCTTTTGGATTTCTTGCAGGGAAGGGGCGTACCCGTTCTTTTTAGAGTAGGATTTCACGAAATCAAGCACCTCTTTTTGACGTTTCGTGAGCATTATTTCTATTGTCGCACGGAATAGAAAATAAATAGAAAGTTATCCACAGCGGTAAAGTGTAAAGTAAAGAGGTGAAAATGGTAGAATGAATCCATATGAAAGGATTCGTCACTAATATTGAACAGGAATCGCTCGCGAATGAGTATTTCAGGAAAGTGCTCTATACCGACTCGCGCGTGCAGTTGGTGGTGATGAGCTTGCGCCCGAACGAAGACATCGGCGAGGAAGTGCATCAGCTGGACCAATTCATCCGCGTGGAAGCGGGCGAGGGGAGCGCGATCTTGGACGGCGTGGCGCACGAGCTTCACGATGGCTCCGCTGTCGTCGTCCCGCAGGGCACACGGCACAACATTATCAATACTTCCAGCGAGAAGCCGCTGAAGCTCTATACGCTCTACGCACCGCCCAACCACAAGGACGGCACTGTGCACACAACGAAGGCGGATGCCGAGGCGGACGAGGGCGAGCGCTTTGACGGCGCGACGACCACGCTCGCGCCGGAGCCCGCGGCTTCCTGACGGGGCTACTTCACGAACTCCACCACCTCGTCAAACTCGCGTCTGGTCTTAGAGATATCGGCGAACGCGTCGGCGCCGCGCCGCCCGAGCGCGAGCATGGTCGTCGCGTGCAGATTCTTCCCTTTAAGCCCGAGGATGGCGTCTATCTCGTCGGGAGAGAATCCTTCCATCGGCCCGGCGTCTACGCCAAGCAGGGCGGCGGCCTCCACCATCATGCCGAGCGGAATATACGTCTGCGCCCGCACCCAGGAGTCCAGCTCCGCGTCGGATTTGGAAACGATGACACCCGCAACCATCTCTTCCAGCTCCTTCAGCTCGGATATGTCTTTCTCCTGCGCTTTGGCGGCGCGCGCCAGAAGCTCGCGGACGATGTTCTCTCGCACGTCGGTCCGACGGGCGAGCACGATGACGTGCGAGGCGTCGCTCACCTTGGATTGGTCGTAGCTGGCGGCGCGCATCCGCTTCTGGATGTCCGGATTGGATACGACTATGAATTTCCACGGCTCTATGCCGAAGGAACTCGGCGCCAGGCGGCCGCTCTCCAGAATGGTACGCAGTTCCGCATCCGTTATTTCCCCTGCAGGGTCAAATGTCTTCACCGCGTAACGCCAATAGAGAGCTTTGATTAGAGTGTCTTGCATAAATAAGTCGTGTTTTATGCGCGCAGAGGATTTAGGAGAATCTACAGTTCTAGATGCCAAAACCGAGGGCTTTTAAGAAGAGGATGGCGGCGCCGGCGAGCAGTTCGCCTGATGTTGGTTCTGGGGCCGGCGCCGGCGCAGATGTTGGCGCAGGTGCGGGTTCTGAAACTGGCGCGGGAGCGACTTCGGCAGTAGGAGCCGGAGCCGTCTGTTCTATCGGAGTCACGGGAGCGGCCATTTCAACAGGCCCGCTTGGCGGCATGTATCCTTCCGGCGGCATCTGATAAGTCCCTTCTGGCGGTTGCTGATATATGCCTTCAGGCGGCGGCCCATACATACCTTCAGGCGGCACCATAGTCCCCTCCGGCGGCGGAGACATCATTCCTTCAGGCGGCCGGCAATTCTCCCCTTCGCACTGATATGCTCCTCTTTCTTGCATTTGCGCTTCAAATTGGCGACGATATTCTTCCTCATATCTCTGTCGGTATTCTTCAGGCATTCCTTCAGGCGGCGGCCCG
>CAYHGO010000014.1:7491-9360 GCA_964356215.1 uncultured Candidatus Saccharibacteria bacterium
GGCGGCGGCCCGCCGAACTCTCCGCCTGGGCCGCCGTTCTCCATCATCTGCCTCTGCTGTCCTTCTCTCTGCATGCGCTCTCCCTCAAATTGCCCGAAGCAGGCGCTCATCGCGTCGCCGATATTCCGGCTCGGCCGCGCCTCTCCGTTCTTCAATTTCTCAAACGTTTCTGCTCCCCATTTCTCCGAGAGGCAGGAAGCCACTTCAGGAGGCATATTGGAGAAGCTCTCGCGAAATTTCTGGTTGCCTTCTTCCATCTCGCGCAGTTGTTCTTCCGGAATAAGTCCGTGCTCCTTCCCGAAATTGAAGCAAACCTCCTCGTTTTCCGGACTGTTGTTGCAGAAGGCGTCGCACTCCTCCTTGCCGCGGCAGCCGCCGGGTCCCTTACCGCGCGTCTTCTTCGCCATCTCGTACTCTTCGTCATTCATGAACCCCGCCGCTTTGCCGAACTCCATGCATTCGTCAAAGTGCTCGTCTTGTGAACAGTACTCATCGCATTCTTCCTTGCCGCGGCAGGCAGGCGGCTTCACGCCGCTTTGTATCGCCTGCAGCATCTTATCGGCATTCGCCATGTCCTCCTCACTCATGAGGCCGGCCGCCTTCGCGAAGGTGATGCATTCGGACATGTGGTCAGGGCTTTCGCAGTACGCGTCGCATGCTTTCTTACTGCCGCAGGGAGGCGGCTTCACGCCGCTCTTAATGGCCGCTTGCACCTTCTTCGCCTCCTGGAGCTCTTCGGGCGGCATGAGGTCGTTCTCCTCGGCGAAGGCGAGGCATACATCAATGTGCTCCAGGTCATTGCAGTACGTCTCGCAGGAATCCTTGCCGGTGCAGCCGCCCGGACCTTTCGCGCCCGCGGCGATGAACTTCTTCGCCATCTCTATCTCCTCCGGCGGCATAAGGTCATTCTCCTCGGCGAAAGCGATACACGCTTCTATGTTGTCCGGCTCATCGCAGTAGGTCTTGCATTCCTCCTGACTTCCGCAATTGCCGAGCTCCGCCACCGGGAATTGCACGGCTTGTTCATCGGACTGTGCGCGCGCATTCCCAACAACGACCAATGAGAATACAAGAACTCCGAACGCGATGCCCGCCACACTGTAAGTGTGTCGGGCGATGCCGGTATACAGGTGTCTGGTGTTCATAGGGAATGAATTATTCGAACGGGTTGGTCTTAATATTCGTGAACGGATTGGCCTTCTCCACGGGGTTCAGGTCCGGCTTCTTCTGGAGCGGATTATCAGTCCCGTAAGTCGAGACCTCTGCGGTTTGCGCGGGAGTTTGAACGGGTGCTTCCTGGCCTGGTTTTGTGAAGTAGTAGAACGCCGCCGCTAGTATGATGACTGCCGCACCTGACGCGAACACTATGATTGTTTTCTGGTCCATAGGGCTTAAGAAATTAATACAGATACAGTATAACCCGACTGCAAAGGCGCTGTTGACAGCCACTGCATAACCGCGTATCACTACGTGCAGAGCACTTTCAGGAGCACAACCATGAAAAACATGGAAAAGGAACTGAATCGCAAACAAAAAAAAGCGATCATCATCTTGGAAATCCAGTTCGGTATCTTTAAGGGGGTATCAAGTAAGGATGATCCTTATTCGGCGGCGATACGGGACGAATATCAGGCGAAATTGCTGAAACAACTTTCTCGCCTGGAGGAGTTGGGATTGCGGCGGCGTCCGGAAGTTGAGCGTGTCGTATCAAAAATGAAATACCATGGACTTTGCCTGTGAGGCGCCCCCCAGCGGCCCCGCCGTTTTATCACGCGAGGGCACCGGCGGCCCCACAAAATACAACGCATCCCCCAAAATTTGAGATGTATTAAAATAAAAAGGAGGAAAAATAAAAATGAAAAAAATATT
>CAYHGO010000015.1:0-9109 GCA_964356215.1 uncultured Candidatus Saccharibacteria bacterium
GTGTCGCGAGGCTCTTCGCGCCGGGGCCGGGGGGGGCGGGCTGGGCGCGACCCGGCTCACCTTCCACGCCGAAAGCGTCTCCGACCTGCCGCGGCTTCTCGCTTCAGCGCGAGGCCGCTTCGGCGCCGGCGCCGGCTTCGCCTCCAACCTCATCTCCTTCGGCCTCGCGCTCAATATCGGCAGTGACCTCGCGCTCATAGAACCCTGCCTTAACGAAATAGCGTATGTACAGTTCATGGGCATCGCGCGCATCGGAAGACAGGCAGAGCCCTTTGACGAGCGCGTTTTGGAAAAGGTGCGCGTGTTCCGCGTTCGTCATCCGAAGTTTCCGATGCAGGTGGATGGCGGCGTCTCGCTTGCGAATGCGAAACAGCTCGTCGCGCTCGGCGTGGGGAACTTGGTCGTCGGCTCCGGCATCCTGCGCGCGAGCGACCCCGCTTCCGCTATCGCAGCATTTGAAGCGCTCCAGAGCCCATACGGGGTATAATGCAACAATGGCTCTCACGGACGAACAGGCGCGCTCGCTCGAAAAACATGCGGAAGCCATTCGTGAGACCATCATCACGATGCTCGTCGCGGCGGGAAGCGGACACACGGCCGGTCCCTTGGGCATGGCGGACATCCTCGTTGCGCTTTATTTCCATATCTTGAAGCACGACCCGAAGCGGCCGGACTGGCCGGAGCGCGACCGGCTCGTGCTCTCTAACGGCCACATCTGCCCTGTGCTTTATGCCGCGATGGCGCATGCCGGCTACTTCCCGGTTGAGGAATGTCTAACACTCCGGAAGTTTAACAGCCGGCTTCAGGGGCATCCGGAGCGCTTGCGCCTGCCCGGCCTTGAAACTACCTCTGGTCCCCTCGGCGAAGGGCTCTCGCAGGCCGCCGGCATGGCGTATGCACTTAAAAACCTACAACCTACAACCTACAACCTACAACCTCGCATCTACTGCCTCATGAGCGACGCGGAACAGCAGGAGGGGAATACCTGGGAGGCGGCGATGTTCGCGGGGAAAAACCGTCTCGCAGGGCTCACGGCGATCATGGATCGTAACAATATACAAATTGACGGAATGACGGAAGACGTGATGCCGCTTGAACCGCTCGCGGGTAAGTACCGCGCATTTAATTGGCACGTGTTGGAGGTGAACGGCAATGACCTTTCCGCTTTTGTCGCCGTCGTAGATGAGGCGAAGGCGATTTACGAGAAGCCGACACTTATCCTCGCGCATACGATTCCCGGCAAGGGCGTACCCGAAATTGAAGGCGATTATCACTGGCACGGCAAGCCGCCGACGAAGGAGGAAGGGGAACGGTTCTTGAAACAAATCCGCCATGCTTAATCCAGATGCAAAACTTTCCGACAAAGTATTTTCGGACGACATTCCGCAGGCGTCTACACGCGACGGCTTCGGCGCCGGCGTGGTGGAGGCCGGTCGAAACGACTCGCGCATTGTGGTGCTCTGCGCGGACCTTAAGGAGTCTACGCGCGCGGAAGCATTTGAAAAAGAATTTCCCGAACGGTTCGTAGAAATGGGCGTCGCCGAGCAAAACATGGCAACGGTCGCTGCCGGCATGGCCGCGGCGGGCAAGATACCCTTCATCGCGAGCTACGCTTGCTTTTCTCCTGGCCGCAACTATGAGCAAATACGCACGACTATCGCGCTCAATGCCGTGCCGGTCAAGGTCTGCGGGATGCATGCGGGAGTATCTGTCGGACCTGATGGAGCGACGCACCAGATGCTTGAGGATATCGGGATGATGCGGATGCTCCCGGGGATGACGGTCATTGTTCCTGGCGATGCGGAAGAAGCGCGGAAAGTAGTTGTCGCCGCCGCAGTAACCGACGGTCCCGTCTATATACGTTTCGGCCGCGCGGATACGCCAGTTTTCACTACTTCGGAAACGCCGTTTCAAATAGGGAAGGCGCTCGTACTCTGGAAGCCGGAAGACGGAGGCCGGAAGCCGGAAGTCGCGATACTCGCGACAGGTTCATTAAGTTATTCGACGCTCTGCGCGGCCCGCGCGCTCGCCGGCGACGGGGTGGAGACGCTTGTGCTCCATTGCCCGACCGTGAAGCCTCTTGACAGAGAGGCAGTGCTTGAGGCGGCGAGGCGCGCGGGCCGCGTAATCACGGTTGAAGAGCATCAGACCGCCGGCGGGTTCGGGAGCGCCGTCTGCGAACTTCTCGCCGAGCATCATCCTATACCGGTGCGGCGGCTCGGCGTCGCCGACCGGTTCGGGCAGTCAGGCACTCCCAGCGAGCTTCTCGCGCATTACGGGCTGGACGCTTTCCACATCGCGGAAACGGTCCGCGCACTTTTATGACCTATAAACTGAATTCTTATTTCGCTGTCTTGCTCGTCACCGTCGCGGGAGCGGCCGCGACTCTGCTTATTGTGCATGTGGTATTCGCGAACTCCTTTGAAACGACGTTTGGCGGCAGTGAAGCGGCCTATGCCGCGCTCCAGCAGTCGATACTGAAAGGCAAATAATTTTTAGAGAGGCGTGACAAGATAGTCCGCCGGCGCCTCGGCGAGATATTTCTCCAGCGCGTCACTCGTGAGAAGGCCTTTTTGCGCGCCGGTGTATTGAACGACCGACATGGAATTCACGGGGCCGGCGCGGAGCGCTTCGGCGAGCGTCTTGCCCTGCGCGAGCATGACGACGAAGGTCGCGGTCATCGCGTCACCGGCGCCCGTGCGATTTTCCGGCGGCTTTGGGTCGGGATACATCGGCACCTTTAACATTTGCGTGCCGTCAGAAGCGTATGCGCCGTTCTGTCCGTCTGTAATGAGCGCAATTTTAGGTCCGAGCGCACGCATTTCTTTCAGGAGTGTCAGCATGTCAGTCTTGCCGACGCCTAAAATACTTTCAGCTTCCTCTTTATTGCAGGCGACGATTTCGGCACGGGCATACAGCGCCTGCAATTTTTCTTTCCCCATTTTTATTTGGAAGGTGCCGGGCTGGAAAGCGAGCTTCGTTTCTTGGTGCGCGATAAGCCACTTAGCGAGCTCCTCATGGAACGCTTCCGAGTATTCGCCGAGCGAGGAGAGGTAGAGCCATGGAGGCGGCGGAAGGTCCTTCGGCAGACGATAGGGATACGCTTCATGCCGGATGAGGATGGTGCGCTCGGCGTCGTAGGTGAGCACGTAGTGGTGGTTCGTAGGGATGCCGTCGTTGACGGCGATGTATCGTGTGTCCACTCCTTCACGTGCGAGGGTCGCGAGTATTTCTTCGCCGAAACGGTCCTTGCCAACATTGGAAAGGAATCCTGCGGAGAGGCCGAGCCGCGCGGCCGCCACCGCCGCGTTCGCCGCGTTCCCGACAGCCGGCACCAGCACGGAGGAGTCATAGGGTATTTTCGCTCCCCACCGCATTGAGATAGTGCAGTTCTCGCGATTGATGTCGCAGGAGATGCGCGCCTCCTTGAGCCGGATGAATTCGTCAACGGTCGTGTCGCCAATGGCGACAAAATCCAGTGGTAAGGGGTAAGGGGTAAGGGGTAAGTTCATGTATGTGTTCGTATGTATTGTATATATTACACCTTATACCTTGAACCTTCATGCTAGCATTTGTATATGACTGACTTGGTCGCGGTCGCGCGTTCGCTCTTTGCAAGCGGAAAAGGATTACTTGCCGCCGACGAAAGCGTGCACACGGCGACCGCGCGGCTTGCGGACTTCGGCATTGCGACGAGTCCTGATATGCGGCGGCGGTATCGCGACCTGTTCTTGAATGCGCCGGGCATTGAGCAGTATTTATCGGGCGTTATTCTTTTTTCAGAAACGCTGGGGGAGAAGGGAAGTGATAAAAAACTATTCCCGAAATCGCTTGCGGCTCGCGGTATTTTGCCCGGCGTGAAGATGGACCTCGGCACCGAACCCTTCGGCGAAAGTCCGCGCGAACTCATCACACAAGGACTCCTGGACCTTCCTGCGCGGCTCGCGATATACAAGAAGCGGGGAGCGGTATTTGCTAAATGGCGCGCGGTCATCCGCATTGACGGCGACGAACTTCCCACCGCGCTCGCGCTCCACGAGAACGCGAAGCGGCTCGCCAGTTATGCGAAGGAGGCGCAGGCGGCCGGACTCGTGCCTATTTTAGAGCCGGACGTGCTTTCTGAAGGGAGGCACAGCCGCGCCCGGGCGCGCGCGGTCATTGAGGAGACGCTCTCAACGATGTTTTCAGTGCTTGCTGAACATTCAGTGGATCGCGCGAGTATCGTTGTGAAAACGTCCATGGCGCTGTCAGGAAGCGGAAATGCGAAGAAAGATACGCCTGAAGAAATCGCTACCGACACGCTTGCCGCGCTTACTGCGGGCGTGCCGCGGCAGGTCGCGGGCATCGCGTTCCTTTCGGGCGGACAGACGCCGGAAGAGGCAACCGGCAATTTGTCCGCAATTTGCCGGTTGTCCCGAACGCAGGGAGGGGCGCCCTGGCCGCTGACCTTTTCGTATGCCCGCGCGCTTCAGGAAGAGGCGCTCTTGAAGTGGAAAGGAAAAGAAGAGAATGTTCCCGCCGCTCGCGCCGTTTTCCTCGCCCGCCTCGTCAAGGTTTCCGCCGCTCTCGCGGCTGAGCCGCTAAGCCAATTCCCCGATTCTTAAATGTAGGACGTAGTACGTCCTACATGATTTTATGGCTAATACTCTAGTGATTTTTCGTCCATATCGTCCATCTCGTCAGCGGTTCTGTCTAGAAGATATTCTTTGAGTGCAGAAATGTAATTTATGCCGAACGCCCCAGCGAAAAGTGTTTTTGTGAGAATTGACGGAAAGTTCGGTATGCCGCAGTAATCGGGATAGCTACTCCAGTGGTAATTTCTGAGGTATTCAAGTACTTTTGGAATATCTGAAAGAGTTCCCTTATCGCGTTGCCGCCACTTCTTTGCGCCCGGGAGATAATCAAGGGAATTCAAGTGGATATAGTGAAGGATATAGAGAAAATGTTCCTGATTGGCTATAAGAATCTTCTTCGTCTTTCCTTGGAACAGAACCCCCTTTCGTTCATGCCGTTCGTTGAAGTACCGGGCGTAACCGCTCAACTTGCGCAGGAAGCATGTCAAACCGCCATCAGTGCGTTCTGAGATCAAAAGATGATAATGATTCTTCATAAGTTCCCACCCGTGTATATCAACCAACCGTTTGCGCATGTAGGACGTAGTACGTCCTACATGCGCACTGCGGGAGACAGCATGATGAAATTCAAGTGCCGGAGCAGTGTCGTTGAATTCATAAAGATCATGCACGAATCGCGCGTAATCTTGTGTGTCCAGAAATATATTGCGTCCGTCAACTCCTTTGTTGATTATATGGTATAGCTCCATTGCCTTATTGTAACCCATGTAGGACGTAGTACGTCCTACATGGGGGGCGTTGCGGGGGGGAGTAGAGTGCGATATAATATGTGCATAATGCTTACGCTTAAGGCAGAGAAGCGCGGGAGGGAGCGCGCGGCGGTAATCCGCCGCGCGGGGTTCATTCCGGCCGTCGTATACGGCGCGCACATGGAGTCCACGCCGATAGCGGTTTCGGCGGGCGCGTTTGAAAAGGCGCTTCGCGAGGCCGGTGAAGCGACCGTCGTGTCGCTTACCGGCCTCGGCGCGCCGCTTGCAACCCTTATCCACGAAGTTGACCGCGACCCGCTCACGAATCGCCCGCGCCATGCGGACTTCTACGCCGTGACGAAGGGGCAGATGGTGAAAATCGCCATCCCGCTCGTATTCGCCGGCGTCTCGCCGGCGGTGGAGCAAGGAGCGAATCTGGTGAAGGTGATGCATGAGGTGGAGGTGGAAGCGGACCCGATGAACCTGCCGCACAGCATCAATGTGGACCTCTCGCGGCTTGTGGCTCTGGATGACCAGATACGCGCGGCTGACCTCGCGCTCCCCGCGGGCGTAGAGCTCATGAGCGAGCCGGAGGAGGTGGTCGCGCTCGTACAGGAGGTCGTAGAAGAGAAAGTTGAAGAAGCGGCAGCGCCGGCGGATATTTCTGCGATTGAAGTGGAGAAAAAGGGTAAGGCCGAAGACTCCGAAGGAGTCGCAGGTGCCGAGCCCGGCGAGGCAAAGAACGCATAATACATATCGCCTCCCGACGAACGAAGCGGGACGTGCTATAATGACCGGACGATGCGCCGGTTTTTCATTTTTATATGCGCGCTCTTTCTTCTTGCGCCCGGCGCGGTGATTGCCGAGCAGAACGTATCGCAGGCGGTCAGCAATCGCCAGCAGGAACTGCAGAACCAATTGAATGAGGTGGAGCGGCAAATCGCCGTACAGCAGCAGCTTTTGGATACGGCAAAAAGCCAGCGCCAGACGCTCCAGTCCCAGATAGACGCGTTTAATGCGGAGATAAAGAAAACCCAGCTTCAAATACAAGCCATTACTCTCGCCATTTCCCAGTTGAACGGCGACATTGGCGTGCGCAACCGGACGCTCTCCGAGCTCTCGGCCAAGCTTGCGGCGGAGAAGGAATCGCTCGCGCAGATACTGCGGCAGACCCAAGTGATGGACGGTTATTCGGCCGTTTCAGTCGCGCTCGGGTCGAAGAGTGTATCGGATTTTTTCAGGGATCTGGATGCGTTCGTCTCCATCAAGAGCTCGCTCGCGCAGTCGTTTGAGCAGATAGAGCAGACGAGTGAGGCGACTGAGGCCGAGAAACAAGCGCTTGAAGAACGCCTCGCGGAGCAGGAACAATTGCGCACGGTCGCGGAACTCGCCAAGCGAGCGTTGGAGACACAGGAACGGGAGAAACAAAAGCTCCTTAAAGTGACGAAGGGCATTGAGGCGAATTATCAAAAACTCATCGCGACTTCGCAGAAGACGGCGGCGCAGATCCGCTCCGAGCTTTTCATGCTGCGCGATTCCGCGGCGATACCCTTCGGCACCGCGCTCACCTACGCGCTTGCCGCCGAGCGCGCGACCGGCACGCGCGCGGCGGTGACGCTCGCCGTCCTGAAGCAGGAGACAAATCTCGGTGAGAATCTCGGCTCCGGCACCTGGCGGACGGACATGCACCCGACGCGCGACCAGCCGGTCTTCGTCTACATCACCCAAACCCTCGGCCTGGATCCCGACAGGATGCCGGTCTCAAAGAAGCCCTCCTATGGCTGGGGAGGCGCGATGGGGCCGGGACAATTCATTCCCTCCACCTGGGTCTGCTACGGCGGGTTCGTGAATACGAAGACCAACACTTGTTCGCCCCCCTCGGGCGCGACCGGTTTCTGGCAGGGGCCGTGGCAGTACGCCGCGAGCAAGGATAGGGTGCGCAAGCTCCTCGGCGCCTCTTCGCCCTCTAACCCGTGGAATGCGCAAGTCGCCATCATGGCTACCGCGATGCTCTTGGCCGATAACGGCGCGGACGCGCGAACGCCCGCCGCCGAACGTCTCGCCGCTCTGCGCTATTTCGCCGGCTGGGGGAATGCGCGGAAGCCCGCGTACTCCTTCTACGGCGACGGGGTGATGGGGTTTGCCGCGGAATTTGAGCGGGACATCAAGGTGCTCGGCGGCACCTAAGTTGTGGGGATAGCGCACATAGGGAGGACAAGGGCTTTGTATACTATATCTACATAATACTCACCTATATGACAATAAACTTTCGCCGCATTCTTTCGCAGGTTGCTCTTATCACCGGAGCTGTTCTGTTTTCTATCGGGCTTCAGACATTTGCCGCATTCTCCCAGCCCTCCACTTCTCCGCCAAATGCCGATGCATACGCGCCGCTTACCGTCAGCCCCTCCGCCCAATCCAAGGCCGGAGGCCTCCTCCTCAACACGGGCGCCGCCGTCAACGGTCTCATTGTACAGAACGGCAATGTCGGGATCGGCTCGGCGCAAAATCTCTTGGCAAAGCTGGACGTGCAGGGGAATATCAGAATAGCGGACGGAACGCAGGGCGCAGGAAAAGTACTGACCTCAAACGCGGACGGCGTCGCAAGCTGGAGTTCATCAGCGGTGCCGCCTGGAACATGGTGCGGAATGGAGATCGGTTTCGATGCGCCCGAATACATGTCAAGTATTCTATATAACGTTCCTTGCGGTTCTCCAAATTATACAATCGGTCAAACACAATCGCAAGAACCTTTGACTTGTCCGGCTGGATATTACAAACAGACTTTTGGTCGTTCTGGAGATGGAGGGCAATCTTACACATGCATAAAAAGTTAACGCAAGAAAGTTTTAGGAACGTATGGATATCACACCGTCGCGGGGAATGAACGAGAAAGAACCTTTCCGGCAGCGAGAGCGGCTGAAATGGGCGCTGGCGCTTATCGCGCTGTTGGCGACGGTATGGATATGGATAAGCTGGCGGTATGCTCTGTTTCCCTTTGCCTCATCGGCCATAACGCCGGAGCAAAGACTGCAAGCTGTGCTTGATTCGCTCACGGCTCCGGCTGGGTCTCCGGAAAATGATGTCCCGCAACAGATGCTTGATTCGCTCACGGCTCCGGAATAGATACTATGTCATCTGCACCCATGTCTCGCCTCTTTCGTTTCTCGCTCCTCGCAGCCGTGCTCGTGTTCGGGAACATTGTAGCGCCGCAGGCAGCGATGGCGGCTACCATGCCCGTTACCGGCTGGGCGTGGTCCTCGTATATGGGCTGGATTAGTTTCAGCGGTTCTACCTACGGCGTATCTGAAGACAAGACCACCGGAGCTCTCTCCGGTTATGCGTGGTCATCTAATCTCGGATGGGTTAGTTTTAATGCTGCAGACGGGACACATCCGGCTCCGGCGGTTAATTTTTCTACCGGGGAAGTCTCCGGCTGGGTTCGCGCGTGCGCGGCTTTTGCCGATAAAAACGCTTGTAGCGGGGCGCTTGATGATAAAAGCGGCGGATGGGACGGTTGGATTGCGCTTTCGGGTACTGCCACCGACGGCTCTCTCTACGGCATCGTTCAAAACGCTGCGTGTGTATGGACCGGCTATGCATGGGGCTCCGATGCTATAGGTGCAATCAGTGCGGGCGGCACAGCCACGGACGGTTCCCCATACAGCGTCGTTGGTTCTGATTCTGCCGTTTGTGCGGGAGCCAAACCCGACCTTTCTGCCGGAGCGACGGCGACGGCGCTCTCGTCCGTCGCGGTGAAAATTGGGAGCAATAACGTAACGAAGC
>CAYHGO010000016.1:0-9071 GCA_964356215.1 uncultured Candidatus Saccharibacteria bacterium
TGATGCCGAGCGACATGCGCAGGACAGCCGCCGCGATCTGCCTGTTGCTCGCCGTGATAGTCGCGCTCGGGGTGGTGGTAGGAGTTGTAATCGTAAACGGTATTGCGCTGTCCGCATAATTCATAGTACTCGCTCCGGCTAATTGTGCCCTGATTGTATATCCCGAGCCAGAAAGTGTCGTTGGAACTGTCCAGTTGTAATAACCAGTATTAGGAGCAGAAGCTACAATATTCAGGACAGAATTACCACCCTGAATTAAATCTAATCTAACAGTACCGGTGAATCCGCTGGGATTTGTAGACCATGTGATAGTGGTTTGAGACCCTGGCGGCACATTTGCACCGCTTGGCGACGTGACCGTAATCGTCGGCGCGGTCGATGCTTGCGACAGACTCAAGTATTCAAGCGCGTCAGAGAGCGTTAGCTGACCGTCCGGCTGATGGGTGCGCGCCCCACTTTGGTCAACGCCAGTTACGTCATATTTCAGGTCTGTGATGACGCCGCCGTTGTTTAGCACTTTTCCAAGAACCATTTTCGTTACGAGCTGATATTTCTGCTCGTCGGTAAGCGGCGTCACCGTGCTTATCGACACCGAACGAGTGCCGCTCGTGCTGTTAGCGTTTGAGACCTGTACGTTGTAACTACCTGCCGAGAAAACGCCGAAGTCGGCGATCCGAGCGAGGATTTTCGTCCCGTTGTCAGACGAACTGAATGATCCGGTGATCGATGTCGGTCCGACCGAGACGGTATTGGATGACGCGCCGAAGCTGTTGCCGATAATCGTGAGAAGCCCCGTCGAGTCGGCCGTGACGCTCACGATGACCGGAATTTTGATATACGCGAGCGCGTCGCCGAGCGTAATCTGGCCGTCGCGATTGATGTCGTAGGCGATATTACTAGCCTCCTTCCCGAGATACATGCGCAGGATAGCCAGCGCGATGTCCTCGTTGCTTGTGGGCGTCGCAGTGGACGATGGCGTCGGCCTAATGTACTCCAGAGCGTCGTTCCCCGTGATTTGATTATCATGGTTGATGTCGTACGTCATGTCCGCGGGGATGATGCCGAGCGACATGCGCAGGACAGCCGCCGCGATCTGCCTGTTGCTCGCCGTCGTCGAGGTTGTCTGGGTGGTCGTGCCGCCGAGGTTGAATTCCATGCGGCTTTTAGAATCTAAGTAGCCGGCCGCCGGAGAAATTCCTGCCGCTGTCTGCCACGCCAATACCGCCGTGCGCGTCTGGCTACCGAAGTAGCCCGTCGCGCCTGCAGGAAGAGAGTAGCCGCCCGCAATAAGAGCATTCTGGAGGCATGTCACATCGGCGCCTGATGAACCGAACGTGAGGTCCCTCGTGAAGGTGCACGTTGACGTCGGCGTGGTGCTTTGGCCGGTCAGGGCCGTATTGACGCTCGCGATGGTCGTGCTGTCGGCGCCGAAAGAGGAGAGAAGCGAGAGGATGGCCTGTACCTGCGCATCAGTCAGGGCGGCCGCCTGCGAAGAGGCGGGGGACGCGAGGATACCGAGGGCGAGCACGGCGCCGAGGATGAATTTTTTCATGAGCAAATGATGCAAATGGATAAGATTTAGTAACAAATAAATCATACCACCCCCCCCCGCAGAAATCAATCGCACGGAGTGGATAGCCCTACTTCGCCAAGGCTACGAAGGGCGCAGTTGCATGAAAGCAAGTTTTTCTCTATACTGGATCCAATGAAAAAGAACAATCCACATCGCTGGTTCCCAATCGTCGTCGAGAAGGATGAAGACGGCTTCTTCGTTGCAATTAATCCATCGCTTGTTGGCTGTTATAGCCAAGGTAAGACGATAGAAGAAGCCCTCACGAATGTACAAGAGGCGACCGAACTTTGTCTTGAAAGTGCGAATGAAAAGGAGATACATCGCGACGCGCAGGTGAGCGTTCATCTCATAGCGGCATAGCCATGCCCCGTCTCCCGCGGCTCTCCGGGAAGGATGTTATTAAAAAACTTGAACGTGGCGGATATTATTTTGTACGCCAACATGGAAGTCATGTGTTGCTTGAACACAAAAATCGTCCACAAACTGGCGTTCCGCTTCACGACATCATCGGCCCAGGACTTTTGCGGCAGATTCTGCGCGAGACGGAATATTCACCGGAAGAATTTGTCAACCTGTAGTCGACAGTTGCATAAAAGCGAGAGTTTCTATATACTCCCTCAACGTAGGGTGATTATTCATGTATATGTAATGATATGGCTAAAAAGCTTTCATTGAAGCCACTGGGAGACCGCGTGATGGTTAAGCCATCTGAAAAGGCGGGAGAAAAGAAGCTCGCCTCGGGCATCATTATTCCCGAGACGGTAGATAAAGAGAAGCTTCTCTCGGGCGAAGTCGTCGCGGTCGGCTCCGGCCGGCGCACCGACGATGGGAAACACATTCCGATTGAGGTGAAGGCGGGCGATACGGTCTTTTTCAAGAAACCGTGGGATGAACCGATTAAGGTTGACGGGATTGAGTATTATGTGCTTCCCGAATCCGACATTATAGGAATCCTCACACCTTAATTCTTACACCTTAAACCTGTATTTTATGGCAAAACAAATCCTTTTTTCCGAAGACGCGCGTAAGAGCATAGCGAAGGGCATCGCGCAGGCCGCCCGCGCGGTGAAGGTAACGCTCGGGCCCAAAGGGCGCAACGTCGTGATTGAAAAGAGCTACGGCGGGCCGCGCATCACCAACGACGGCGTCTCCATCGCGAAGGAAATTTCATTGAAAGATAAGTTTGAGAATATGGGCGCAGAAATCGTGAAAGAAGTGGCGAGTAAAACCAACGACACCGCCGGCGACGGCACCACGACCTCGGTCGTGCTTTTTGAAGCGCTGGTTGAGGAGGGCCTCTCGCACGTGATGAAAGGCGCGAATGCGATGGCTATACGAAGCGGTATGGAGAAGGCGAAGGTCTCTGCGCTCGCGGAGCTTAAAAAAATGGCGAAACCGGTAAGCGGGAAGGCGGAGGTGAAACAAGTCGCCTCTATTTCAGCAGAGTCAGAAATACTTGGAAATATTATTGCAGAAGCGGTAGAAAAGGTCGGCGCTTCCGGCGTCGTGACCGTTGAAGAAAGTCAGGGGATGGAGCTCTCATACGACATCGTTGAGGGGCTCCAAATTGATAAGGGCTATGTGTCGCCTTATATGGTTACGAATCCGGAGCGCATGGAAGCAGAAATGAAGGACGCTCTCGTTCTCCTCACCGATAAGAAGATTGGGAACGTGCAGGAAATACTCCCGCTCCTTGAAAAAGTTGTGCAGTCTGGAAAGAAGGAGCTCGTGATTATTGCAGAGGATGTTGAGGGCGACGCTCTCTCAACATTTATCGTGAATAAATTGCGCGGGACATTCTCGGTGCTCGCGGTGAAAGCGCCGGGCTACGGCGACCGTAAAAAGGAGATGCTCGCCGACATCGCCACGGTAGTCGGCGGACAGGTTATCGCCGAAGAAGTCGGAATCAAGTTTGAGAACGCGACGCTCTCCATGCTCGGCAAGGCGAATCGCGTAGTGGCGACTAAGGACGAGACAACTATTGTGGGCGGGAAGGGGAAGAAGGCGGATATTTCCGCGCGCATCGCACAGCTTAAGTCGCAGATGGAAAATACCGATTCCAAGTTTGACAAGGAGAAGTTTGAAGAGCGCATCGCGAAACTCTCGGGCGGCGTAGCCGTCATCTCGGTTGGCGCGGCGACCGAGACCGAAATGAAATATCTGAAGGACAAGATTGACGACGCGGTCAAGGCGACTAAGGCGTCTATTGAAGAGGGCATTGTCGCCGGCGGCGGCACAGCGCTTGCGAAAGTCGCAAAGAAACTTGTGGCACACGAAAGCAAAATGAGTGCGGACGAAAAGTCCGGTTTTGACATCGTCGTGCGCGCGCTGGAAACGCCGCTTGCGCAGATAGCATTGAACGCCGGCAAAGATGATGCTGCAGTCATAGTTTCTAAGGTGCAATCGGGCAAGGCGAACGCCGGCTACAACGCGCTCACGGACGATGTCGTTGAAGACATGCTCGCCGCGGGCATCGTGGACCCGGTGAAGATGCAGAGAATGGCGCTTGAAAACGCGGTCTCCGCCGCCGCCCTCCTCCTCACCACCGAAGCCGCTATCGCCGACATCCCCGAACCGAAAGTCCCTCCCGCCCACGGCGGCATGGGGATGGAGGACTACTAATTACCGAAGTTAAACTTCGGTAGAAATGAAAAAGCCCCGCATGCGCGGGGCTTTTTGTTATTCCGGCTGTTCGTTGTAGGAGACGACCTCCCAGCCGCGAGTGGGGGAGAAGAGTTTCCACGGATGAAACTCGCAAACGGTGATGCCGGCGTTGTCGGAGACGTTAAAGAAGGAGAGTTTGGTGAAGTCGGCGGCATGGAGCCGCTCACGATAGAGCATGCAGGCGATGAGCATCTTAAGAAAATGGTGATGAGTCACGACGCACATCCGACGCGCGCCTTGGCGCGCGAGCAGTGAAAGACACTTCTTAGCGCGTTTCTTTAGGTCAGCAAAATTCTCTTCGTCAGAGTAGCGATAATCGTCTTCGTGATAGGCGAGGTCCATCTGGTCCACGATGCGCTCCACCTCCGGGTCGTCTGTGCGCTTATCAATGATCTCGGAGGGATTGCGCCGTTCGGCAAGAAGCGGAGAAGTGATGACCGGCACGTTGAGGTATGTATTGATGAGAGCGGCCGTCTCCTTCGCGCGCGGATAGGTACTCGTGAGGATGCGGTCAATATGGAATCGTTCCAAATAGAGGCCAACCTGCTCCGCCTGCCGCCTGCCTTTTTCTGAAAGCAATCCTTCCGCACTCTGCCGAGTATGCTCGGCGTTCAAAAGCGTTTCGCCATGGCGGACGAAATAAAAGCGGCGCGGCCGCATGAAGTACACGACGGCAAGCACGAGAACTGCGGCGGCGAAGATTAAGGACGGCTGAAGCGGCATGATGCATTCAGTATACTAGAGTGATACACCCAGCACTAAACTTCTTTGCAAAAAAGTTTAGTGCTGGGTACACTCGTTCTCATGAAATTCTCTCTTGGGAGATTTGCATTTCCCGGCTGGCGTTCTGTGCTTATTGTTGCCTTTGTTGCGGCGGCCGGCTGGTATTTCTTCCTGCGGGACGGGACCGCCTCGGACGCGATTCTCGTCATCGCGCCCGGCGATTTTAACGAGCAGGTGAGCGTCTCCGGCACGGTCGTTGCCGCGCGCGACGCGGATCTCGGTTTTGACGCCTCCGGACGCATTTCCGGCATCTATGTGAAAGTTGGACAGCGTGTCGCGGCGGGGACGCTCTTCGCGCAGATAGAAAACGGCGACCTCGTCGCGGCGCTCGGAGAAAAGCGTTCCGCGCTCGCGGAGGCCGAAGCGAATCTCGCCGCGCTCCGTATCGGTACGCGTCCCGAAGAAATCGCGGTTACATCTGCCGCGGCCGCGAACGCAGGGGCCGAGCTTATTGACGCGATACAGGACGCCTACACCACGTCTGATGACGCAATCCATAACAAAGCGGACGGTCTTTTCACCAATCCGCGCAGTACGAATCCGAAACTTACCTTCAGCACGTCAAACGCAAGCTTGAAGAACTCCATTGAGTCCGTCCGCGCCGCTATTGAATCCATGCTCGCGAGCTGGGCGCTTCTGGTCGCTTCGCTTTCGTCTGCGGATGCCGCCGAATCGGCGAAACAGTCCCAAACCTATCTTGCGCGAGTGGTAACGCTGTTGGCGGACATAAACGCCGCGGTCAATCAAGGCGTGCCGGACGCAACCGTCACAGCCGCCACGCTCACCTCCTACCAGACGACGCTTGCAACCGCACGCGCCAATGTGAACAGCGTTGTTGCGGCGCTTACAACCAATAGCGCCGCACTGGTCTCCGCCGAAAAAAATCTCGCCTTAAAGCAGGCCGGCGCCACAAGCGAGGACCTTGCGGCGCAGGAAGCGGCGGTTGCCGCTGCCCGGGCGAATGTAGAGAGCGCGCAGGCGGCCCTCGCGAAGACGCGGGTCATCGCGCCCTTTGGCGGCGTCGTAACGCGCATGGATATTGCCGTGGGCGAGATTGTTTCGCCCTCGGTATCGGAGTTTTCGCTTCAGAGCGGCGGCCTGTTTCAGATAGAAACATTCATACCGGAAGTAGCCATCGCGAATGTTCATGTCGGCGATGCCGCGACGACCACGCTGGACGCCTACGGCTCTTCGGCCGCCTTTCCGGCAACGGTCGTCGCGGTTGACCCGGCCGAGACCATAAAAGACGGCGTGCCGACCTATAAGACCACACTCGCCTTTCTCACGGCGGACCCGCGCATCCGGAGCGGGATGACCGCGGACGTGCGCATCACGACGGAAGTCCTCAAGGAGGCCATCATCATTCCTGCGGGCGCCGTCGGTACGGGAAGTGGCGGGCCGTATGTAACCGTCGCCCAAGGGAAGGGTATAGTGAACCGCCCGGTTGAGACGGGAGTAACGCCTTCTCTCGGACAGATACAGATAGTCTCGGGATTGCAGGACGGAGACATTATCCTCCTCACCCCCTCCCCATAAGAATGTTTTCTCCCGTAAATATCAGGGTCGGTTTCTATCTCGCGCTCCGGCAGTTGCGCCGTACGAGCGTGTGGACAACCTCGCTCATCGTCTTCGTGATGCTCCTGACCTTCCTTAATCTCGTCGTCGTGACGGGCATCTTGGTCGGCATCGTGGAAGGCATCTCCAACCAATATCGGCAGATGGAAACGGGCGATTTGTACGTCACGGCGCTGGATACGAAGGATTACATTGAGAACAGCCAGCAGGTCCTCGCTTTCGTCCGTGCGCTGCCGGAGACCAAGCGTGTGACCGCCCGCTCTTCTACAGGCGGGCGTATAGAGGCCAACTACCTCACTCGCGACCTGAACGAGAAACCCAATGAAACGGCGGCAACCGTCACGGGTATTGATTCGGTCGCCGAAAATGCGTTCTCCGGTCTCTCGGGTGAGATAGGGGAGGGACAGTATCTCGCGCCGGGGGACTATGATGCGGTCCTGCTCGGTTCGCAGTTCGTAGACCGCTACTCCTTCGGCGAAATGCCGGGACTTACTCCCCTTACAAACGTGTACCCGGGCACGAAGATACGGCTTACGGTAAACGGCGCGACGCGTGAGATGACGGTGAAAGGCATCATCGTCTCCAAGGCCAATTCACCGCTCGCCCTCAAGGTGTTCATGCCGGGCGGACAGCTGCGCCAATTGCTCGGCCGCACCGACCAGAACGTGAGTGAAATCGCCGTGCGGCTTGCACCCGGCGCCGACCGGGCGGCGTTGCGCGACCTCCTTGTCCGGAGCGGCATCGCGGAAAACGCCAAGGTGCGCACTTTTGAGGACTCCATCCCGAACGGCATCGCGGAAGTGACAGGAACGTTCGCCGCCATCGGCAACGCCATCAGCTCCATCGGGCTCGTTGTCGCAGCCATCACCATCTTCATCGTCATTTTCATCAACGCCATCACGCGCCGGAAGTTCATCGGCATCCTGAAGGGCATCGGCATCTCCGGCGCGGCGATAGAGCTCTCCTACATGTTCCAGTCGTTCTTCTATGCCTTCATGGGCGCCGGAGCCGGATTCGCGATACTCTACGGATTTCTCGTTCCCTATATCTCCGCGCATCCGATAGCGCTGCCGATAAGCAATGCGGTCCTTGTCGCGCCGCTTTCAAGCACCGTCTTTCGCATCCTCATTCTCGTGGTGACGACCATCGTCGCCGGCTATCTGCCCGCGCGCATGATTGTGCGAAAGAACACGCTGGACTCCATTCTCGGCCGCAATTAAATGCGAATATGATAGACGTAAAAGCTCTCGTTAAGACATTCAAAGACGGTCCGATAGAAACGCGGGTGCTGCGGGGCATTGATTTTTCAGCGCGGGACGGCGAATTCGTCGCCGTCATGGGCCGTTCGGGGGCGGGGAAGAGTACGCTCCTGTACCAGATGTCGCTCTTGGACGAACCGACCTCCGGCGAGATACGCATTAACGGCAAGGAGGCGCACCTCTTAAGCGAGCACGAGAAGATGCTTTTTCGCCTCACCAAGTTCGGCTACGTGTTCCAGGATTACGCGCTTTTGCCGGAATTGACCGCATTGGAGAATGTCGCCCTGCCGTTTTTGATGCAGGGTGCGCCGCGCGCCGCGGCGCAGGAGAAAGCGGCCGTCGCGCTTGCGCGCGTCGGCCTTACCGGGCGCCTCGGGAATCTTCCGAGCCAGCTCTCGGGCGGCGAACAGCAGAGGGTCTCCGTTTCCCGCGCCATAGCGCACAAGCCGGATATCCTCTTCGCCGATGAGCCGACCGCGAACCTGGACCGCGAGTCCTCGGCCCGCGTCATCAATATCTTCAATGAGCTCCATCTGGCAGGACAGACCATCATTATGGTCACGCACGAGGACGAATACGCGCGCATCACCGACCGCATCGTTACTTTGGACGACGGCAGGGTCATTTCCGACGTGCCGGTGCGCTGACGAGTTTTGCACAGGGGGTTCCCCGAGCGCCCAAAAAAGAGTCATACTGGAGAGAGCGGACCACCCGCTTAGTACTAAAAGAACTTTATGCATAAAATCGCATACGTGCTCGTCATCATTGGCGCCCTCAACTGGGGCCTCGTCGCGCTCGGCAGCTGGGCGGGCGGCGACTGGAATATCGTGAAGCTCGTCCTCGGCACCTGGCCGATAGTTGAGAATATCGTCTATCTGCTGGTCGGCCTCTCGGCGCTCTGGCTCCTCTTTATGAAGAAGGGAGAGGCAGGGATGTAGGTTACTCTCGCGACAGTGAACACCCCCGCCGGCGTCCGCGCCGGCGGGGGTGTTTTGCGGTTCTTGTCCGTACAAAACGGGCATCCATCTAACGTGTTCAAGAATTGTTTGTAAAGCATCTAAATCGTTGCTTCGGCGAGCGAAGGCGGTGTGTATTATACAAAGTTCGAATGTATTTTGCTGATAATCCTGACGACAACTAACCGCGCGCCTCGTCCGCTCCCTTCGGTCGCGGGCAAACCCAAAAATTTCCTTGCCTTCCTTTTTTCGCCTTTCGGC
>CAYHGO010000017.1:0-8935 GCA_964356215.1 uncultured Candidatus Saccharibacteria bacterium
GTTTCCTTCGGCGAAAGATCGCATGTACGGCGCGATAGAAGGTCTCGCCGCTTCCTACAGCGATCCTTACACCGTCTTTTTTCCGCCCGAGGAGGCAAAACAGTTCGCTGAAACCATTTCAGGAAGCTTCGCGGGCGTCGGCATGGAGATAGACGTAAAAGACGGCATGTTGACCGTCGTCGCGCCTTTGAAGGGAACGCCGGCGGAAGCGGCGGGCGTGAAGTCGGGTGATCAAATCGCCGCCATCAATGGGAAATTCACTGACGGCATTTCCATAGAAAAGGCCGTAAGTCAAATACGCGGCCCCGCCGGTACGACGGTAGACCTCACGGTCATTCGCGCCGGCAAGAGGATTGAGTTCACGATCGTCCGCGCCACGATTCAAGTGCCCGAGACCGAGGACGGCCTGGATGCGGAAAGCGGCGTGTACCATATCGCGCTCTACGAATTCACCTCCAATTCAGCGACGCTTTTTAATCAAGCTCTCGCAAGGTTCCGCGCGTCGGGCTTGCGGAAGCTGGTCGTTGACCTGCGCGGCAACCCGGGCGGTTATCTGGACGCCGCTGTGGACATCGCGAGCCATTTCCTCCCGGAAGGCGCGATAATCGTAACTGAAGATTTCGGCGGAAAAGAACCGGACAATGTGCACACGAGTTACGGATATGCCGACGTGCCGGCGGGAGCAAAAATCGTCGTGCTCGTTGACGGCGGTTCCGCGTCTGCCTCAGAAATATTCGCCGGCGCCCTGCAGGACCATACGGCCGCGACCGTCATCGGCATCCGCTCATTCGGCAAAGGGTCGGTGCAAACGCTCATGGACCTCGCAGACGGGTCGCTCAAGATCACGGTCGCCCGCTGGGTCAGGCCTTCGGGTAATTCCATCATGGATGACGGCGTTACGCCGGACATCGTCGTGCCGTATGCTCAAGCTGATGCGGATGCGAAAAAGGACCCGCAGATGGAGCGCGCAGTCCAATTTTTGACGACCGGGAAGTAATGGGATACGCTGGCGCTACATGAAAGTCATTTTGCTGAAAGACGTGAAAAGAGTTGGGCGCGCGCATGAAGCAGTGGAAGCGAAGGACGGGTATGCTCTAAATTATTTGATACCGAGAAAGTTCGCCGTACCCGCCACTCCCGCGGCGCTCGTGACGGCAGAAGCCCGCAGGCGACAGACCGAAGCGCGTAAGGAGCTGGATGCGAAACTGCTTGCGCAAAATATCGCCTCGCTTGCGGAAGCGCACATTGTGATACGAGCAAAAGCGAACGAAAAGGACCATCTCTATGATGCGGTGGGGAAGCCGGAGATACGCGCGGCGGTCAAGGAGCAGGCGCGTATAGACCTGCCTGAAGAGGCCATCAAGCTGGAAAAGCCCATCAAGGAGCTCGGCACCTTTGATATACCGGTCTCTGCCGCCGACGCGTTCGGAAAATTTACTATCACAATAGAACCGGAATAACGTCCGCGACTTTTTTGGAGATGGAACGGCCGGTGAAGTTCGTTTTGCGGCGCGTGCGGAAGGAAACCTTGCCGGAGGCGACGGCGAAGAGCGTGTGGTCGCGGCCGACACGCACGTTCTTGCCGGCCTCTATTTTCGTGCCGCGCTGGCGGACTATCACCATACCCGGACGCGCGGTAGCGCCGTCAGCGAGCTTCACCCCGAGATACTTCGGGTTGGAATCAGTGAGATTTTTCGCGGAACCGCCGGCTTTAGTTGACGCCATACTAACTAGCTAAACCTGCTACTATTAATGCAATGACTATAGCAGACGCGCGCGAAAAGTGCAAAACGCTCCTTGCTCGTGTGCCGCGAGACATTCTTATCCTCGGCGTCCTAGTGCTTGTCTCCACTCTCTCGTTCGGACTCGGCTATCTCGCGGGCGTGGACGCGCGTAGCGTGAGCGTTCCGGTAGTAGAGACCTTTTCGGTTGTCGTTCCAGAAGGAGAAGGGCAGGTCGTCGCCTCTAAATCGGGGACAAAATATTACCTACCCGAATGCGTCGGCGCAAACCGCATTTCAGAAAATAATAAAGTATGGTTCGCTTCGCCTGCGGCCGCGGCGGCCGCGGGTTATGCGCCGGCCGCGAATTGCAAAGGGATTTAGTTTGCTAGAATTAAAAGCATGAACGATGATTTGACGCGCGACACGCCAGTAATACATAAAGAGAAGAACGGACATCCGACTCAAGAGACAGCCGAGCGGCTCGCAAAGGCAGTGCATGAAGGACAGCGCACGATGCCGGAAGACCGTCCACTTCTTGTGTGCAAGCCGAAGAAGATAGAATCCTGGCGCGTGTTCAAGATAATGTCGGAGTTCGTGGAGGGCTTTGATATCATCCGCCGCTACGGCCTTGCTGCAACCTTTTTCGGCAGTGCGCGCACATCGTCCGGGGACGCCGACTATAAGCGCGCTGAAGAGCTTGCATCCCGGCTCTCTAAACAAGGATTCGCCGTCATTACCGGCGGCTCCTCCGGCATAATGCAGGCCGCGAATAAAGGAGCGTTTGAAGCGGGCGGCGCCTCCATCGGACTCAATATAAACCTGCCCGACGTGCAGGTCTACAATCCGTATCTCACTGAGCGCTTCGGTTTTGACCATTTCTTCGTACGTAAGGTAATGCTGACCTACGCTTCCGAGGTATATGTTTATTTCCCGGGCGGTTTCGGCACGCTGGACGAATTTTTTGAGATCATCACACTCGTACAGACTAAGAAGATACGCAAGGTGCCTGTCATCCTCTTCGGCAGGAGCTACTGGGAGCCCCTGCTCGGTTATATAGAGAAAATGCTGTACGAGAAGCACGCGGCGATAGATAAAAGCGACCTGTCGCTCTATACTGTTGTGGATTCAGTGGATGAAGCATACGAGCACATCCTCGCGAACGCCAATTGCTGAAAGGGAAGTATGCTATCTTCTCCTTAATAAAATATATTGTATGAGACAAAAAACGAACCGGACGGAGCGCCTTCAGCTCTACGCTTTCTGGACCGGCTTTTCTAGCACGCTTATCAGCCTCGCGCACGTCCTCATTGTCGCGCTTAAGAATTAATTAGCGATTACCGCCTTTTCAACTTTTCAAATCACGGCCGCCGTGGAATTTTTCGTGTATGTCACGGAGCCGCTTATTGGTGACATGGGTGTAAATTTGCGTTGTCGCGACATTTTTATGCCCTAAGAGCTCCTGTACGCTGCGCAGGTCGGCGCCGTGTGAGAGGAGATCGGTCGCATACGAATGACGCAGAGTATGCGGAGTTACTTTTTTAGAGAGGCCGGCGAGCATCGCCGCGCGCGATACCATCAGCTGGATAGAACGCGCAGAAAGCCGGGCGGGGTCTGCGGCCTAATACCAAATGTTGATCAACTGCGGGTGGTACCGGCCCTGCGGGCCCGCCATAACGGCGCCCCGCCATCGGGCGGCGCGCGGAGAAATGAAGATAGTACGAACATATTTGCCTTTGCCGATGATAGAGAGTTCGTACGTGCGCGCACGGCTTTTATCTCCCAAGAAGGAAAGCTGGTCCGCATCCAGCGAGACAAGCTCCGCAATACGCATGCCGGACGAGAAGAAAAGTTCCATGATTGCGCGGTTGCGCAACCCGGTCGGCGTAGACACGTCGGGTATCTTCAACATTTTCTCCACATCTCGCACTTCAAGGAAAGAAATCGTGTGGTTCGTCTTCTGTTTGGCGAGTTTGATCTTAGAGGAGGGCATAGTGTCTACATCCCTATCCGCGAGATAATTTAAAAATGCACGAAGCGCTATAAGATAGTAATTTTGAGATTTTTTGCCTAAATAGGCGCCGGAGGGCGTCTTATATTTTCGTGCGAGGTAGAGCCGATAGTCCCAGATATGTTTCGCCGTCAGCTGATGCGGCAGGAGTTTTGTTTGGCCGGTTTGCAGGAGCCAGCCGGAAAATAATTTGAGGTACTGTTCGTAGTTGCGCTGGGTGTTATCGGATAATCCTTTTTCTATCTCGCAGTACTCAAGGAAGGGAAGTATATGTTCCGGCAATGGGTCAGCGCTCTTCATATGCCTTCAGTGTATCAGAGACCCTCATTCGCACAATGTACGTAAAACGAAAGTTATCCACGCACATGGGGATAAGGCTAGGTCGGGCGGATCCACGCGGTCGCGAAGAGCCACGCTTCGTTTGCGAGATATAAGAGATAGGCAAGGTTCGCCTGGCCGGTCGGAGAGTTCACCACGGCCTGTATGGAAATGCCGAAGAAGGACAGCGCGAGGAAGAGGATGAAGATCCAGAAAACGAGGCGGAGCATGTGGACCATAGTACCAGTATACGACCTCCTCCCTTCCCCAACCATCACGCCCAGCCGAGATTCCTATGAACATTTATAAATAGGACAATGGGTTTAAATATGCTGTCAAGGTTGCGACGGGCATGGTCGCGTTCGCACAGTTGGAGGAAGCGCCGCGGAATTGTTTGAGCGTCATAATCTGGGTGCCTTCGGTCGCGTAGACGCCGTAATGCAGGTGCGGGCCCGTCGCGTAGCCGGTCATACCGGAGAGGCCTATCAGTTGTCCGGCACTCACCTGTTGTCCCTTCGCCACGTCTATCGCCGAGAGATGCGAGTAAAGTGTGGAAAGGCCGTTGCCGTGAATGACCATGACCCATTTGCCGAAGGAGTAACAGCCACGCACGAGGTCCGTATTGCCTATGGCGAGTACCGTCCCGCCAAGCGAAGCGTAGACCGGCGTGCCTATTGCCGCCGCGATGTCAATGCCGTTATGTCCTCCGCCGTTATAGACCTGCGGATTCGCGGTTGCGAACGGCGTGTTGCCGAAATACTGCGTGATGCAAAACACATTGCCGAACAGACCCTTGCGCGCCCCGCAACCGTTCATAAAAGCCCTGGAGAACGGCCAGGAGAGAATGCCGCTGCCGACCTTCGGTAGGAGTTCGGGATGCACGATGAGGTCCAGTTGGCTTTGCAGATTAATGAGCTCTTGTTCAAACGCTTTTTCCGCCGCCTGCTTTTGTGCAATAAGTTCCTGGTAACTGGATTCCTGATTCTTCGTGTCGGCGAGGAGTTTCTGCTGTGCGGCTTTGTTTGCGTCCACGGAACGCTTCTGTAAGGTGAGGTCCCGCTGGAGCGCAACCAATTTCGCCTTCGCCGCCGTTACTTCATCGCGGTCGGCCGCGAGTTCCATACGCACAGCGCGCAAGTTATTGATATCGTCGGTAAGCGCTCGATTGAACTGCAGGGCTTCATCGGTCAGTTGCCACGCTTCGCCGAGCGTATCTGAAGAAATGAGCGTCATAATAAGCGGTGTTTCTTCCCGTTCCGCGATCCGGCGGAGCGCCCTGGTTATCGCTTTGTGGTCCAAGGCGATAGACGCCTCCTTATCGCCGATAGAGAGCGTCAGCTTTTTAATCTGCAGATTGGCCGAAGCGATTTTGTTCTCCGTCGCCTTAATCTGGGTGGCGAGCTGTTTCTGGGAGAGTGTGAGCGAGCTGATAGCGGACTGGAGCGTGTTTTTCTTCGCGCCGAGCGCGTCCAGCTCCTTCTGGAACGCGGCGATTTCCGTCTTAAGCGTCTCCAGTTGGCGATTATTGGCATCTATTTGGAATTGGATATCAGCTGCCGACTGGGCGTATGAAACGGCAGGCAGTAAAAAAAACAATAAGAAAAGAAAGAGCAGGAGACAAAAGGCAGGAAGCAAGAATGCTAAAAGCACGCGACTCATTCTCCGAGTATAGCAAGGGCGGTACGGATGCGAGAAGCCGCTTCTACGGGACCCAGAATATGAATAAAAGTAAATGGGTCGGGCGAATGGTCCTGGCCGGAGAGAGCGTAGCGAAGCGCCCAAAGAACGCCGCCGCGACCTCCCTTCCCTTTTGTTTCTGCCTTATCGGCCAATGGCATGAGGGTCTTCTTGACCTCCTCGGCGGAAACACCTTCCGAAAGGCCTTCTACGAGCTGTAAGAGGCCTTGGAGGCCGTTTTTAGCCGTTTCCGGGCGGTCAGGCGGCTCTTTCGCCAACAGCTTCTCCCGCGTAAGTAGAGGCGCATTAAACAAGCAGGAAAGCTCTCCGTCAAGGAGCGCGCGCGCCTCGCTGAACGTCCGCGCTCTCTCCTTCAGGAGCGGCACTGCTTTCTGCACCACCCCATCGCCCATGTAGGACGTAGTACGTCCTACATCTGATGTAGGACGTACTACGTCCCGACATTCATGCAGGCGGAAGATGAAGGAATCGTCGGAGAGTTCGCGCATCCAATGCTGGTTGACCGAGAAGAGCTTCACTTCATCAAAGATGGCGCTTCCCTTCTGCACTCGCGCGAGGTCAAACGCTTCAATGAGCTCTTCGCGCGAAAGGTATTCGCGGTCATCACCCGGGTTCCAGCCGAGAAATGCGATGTAATTGAGCACGGCTTCAGGCAGTATGCCCATATCGCGGTACTCCGTAAGCGGTTTAGCTCCCCTTCGTTTTGATAATTTAGCGCGGTCGGTTCCGACAAGGAGCGGAAGATGCACATAGGTCGGTGTATCAAGGCCGAGCGCGCGCTGAATAAGAATTTGGCGGTGTGTGTTGGAGATATGGTCTTCGCCCCGGATAACATGAGTCACCTCTTCATCCGCGTCATCTACGACGACGGCAAAATGAAATACCGGCTCGTCAAGCGCGCGCGCGATGATAAAATCGCCGAGGTCGGCCGTGTCGGCCGTTATCTCGCCGCGTACGACATCGGTAAAAGTAACTGCCCCGCCGGGGTTGTGGAAACGGATGACCTCTTCCCTGTCGCCCGGCTTCTGCGGAGTTTCTTTTGATATATACGCTTTGCCATCGGCTATCAATTTCTCAAGCAATGCGCGATGACGCGCTTTATGGTCGCTCTGTCGGAAGCTTTTATCGGCCTTGATATCAAGCCAATCAAGCGCCTCAAATATCGCAGATTCATATTCCGGCTTGAAACGGGCCGTGTCCGTGTCTTCTATCCGTATGATGAACATGCCGTCATAATGCCTGGCGGCAAGGTAGGCGAACACGGCTGTGCGATGGTTGCCGGCGTGCAGAAGGCCGGTCGGCGAAGGGGCAAAACGTGTAACAAAATTGGTCATGCTTCGTGCGAAAGCGCGATAGCAAGCGCCTCGCGCGCGAGGATGCGGGCGGCATCCGGATCGGTGAAGCCCTGCGCCGACGCCCCCATGCGTTTTGCGAGCCCCGGATCGCCGAGAATGCGTCGCGTTTCGGACACAAGGAGATGCGGCGTCAGATTCTCTTCCTCTAGCACGGCGGCAGCGCCTGTTCTGGCGTAACTATAGGCGTTAGTGCGCTGGTCGTGGCTCACGGACTCGGGTATCGGGATAAGGATAGCCGGCTTTTTCCAGAGGCCTATCTCGGCGATGGAGTTGGCCCCCGCGCGCGAGACGATGATATCCGCAATTCCTGCGGCCCGCTGGAGCGATATCTCATTCAGGTAGTTGATTGGATGATAGCGGGAAACATGCGGGGATTCTGCGAGAACGACCTTCGCTATCTGCTCCACATTCTTAAAATGCGCCTGCCCGGTCTGGTGGATGACATTGGCAAAAGCAACGAGGTCCGGGAGCGCGGAAAGCACGGTCTCATTTATCTTCAACGCCCCCTGTGAGCCCCCGAGGATGAGGATGGTCGGCACGCCGCTCTCAAGCCCGAGATACTGTCGCGCGCCCTCGGCTTCCGTGCGCATGAGCGCTTTGCGGACGGGAATGCCCGTGCGGGCGATCTTACCGCGCACTTTTCCCGGGAAATGCGCGGCGGCGCTTTCAAAGGATATGGCGATCTTCGCCGCCCAAGAGGCCGCGAGCAGGTTCGCGCGGCCGGGCTTCGCGTCCGATTCGTGAATGATAATGGGAATGCGGAGCAGACGCGCGGCGAGTACCGTCGGAACGCTGCCATAACCGCCCTTGGAAACTACAACATCCGGATACAGCCGGAAAAGCGTCACAAGCGCCGAGAGGGTCCCAAGCAGGGTGGCGAACGAATCGGTGAAGTTCAAGATGGAAAAATAGCGGCGCATTTTTCCTGCCGGCGTGTAAATGTAGCTGATGCCGTTCTCAAAGAGTGCCTTCTGGTCAAAAGAGCTGGGCGCGAGATAATAAAGTTTCGGCGCGATGAGATGTTCCTCGCGTACCAGGTCTGTAAGCGCTTCGGCGATGGCGATGATGGGATAGAAATGCCCGCCGGTGCCTCCTCCCGTAAACGCGATGGTCATAGGTCAACTATACCAGCTTTCAGGCTTTTTTATGAGCGGCGACATTTAGGATAAAGCCGCACATGAGGAGTGTGGCAGCGAGGGCTGTTCCTCCATGAGAAATGAACGGCAACGGAAGGCCCGTGAGAGGGATGATTCCGAGCATCGCGCCAATATTGATGAATGCTTGGAAAATGATGAGAAATGAAAACCCAATCGCGATGAGTCCGCCGAAGAGGTCTGCTGAGTTCCCGGCTATGACGATGCCTCGCGCTGAGAGTGCGAGAAAAAGCGTGAGAAGAAAGAGCGCTCCGATGAACCCTGTCTCTTCGGCGAAGACCGCGAACACCGAATCACCGTCAGGTTCAGGAAGGTAGTTGAATTTCTCAACACTCTGTCCGAATCCCCGACCGAGCACGCCACCCGACCCGATTGCAATGAGTGCCTGCTGTATCTGGTAGCCGCTCCCGAGAGCGTTTGCTGACGGGTCCATAAATGTCTTTACTCGTTCGAGTACATACGGGCGCATGGAGATGATGACAAGAAGCGCTATCACAACGCCGATGGCGAGAATGCCGAAATCACGCCAAGGCGCTCCAGCGACGAAATACATAACCGCACCTGTCGCAAGAATAAGCAGTGTCGTCGAGGTGTTCGGTTGTGCGAGCAGGATTGCGCTTGGGACGGCAAGTAGGGCGGTAAACGGAAGCAGCCCTTTCTTCGCGCTCCCGAGCTGAC
>CAYHGO010000018.1:0-8893 GCA_964356215.1 uncultured Candidatus Saccharibacteria bacterium
TTCCCCGGATTCCCGAGCCCCACAATCACAATACTCATGCGCGGATGATACTACGAACGCGCCCCAGCACCAACTTTTCCATAGTATCGTTCGTGTCAAATTGAGATTTGCTTGCAAGTTGGTGCGGGGCAAGTACAATGCGCGCATGTCTGACTCTGTGAAGGGCCTTCTGAAAGATCTTTTCACGCTCGCACTCCTCATTGTCGTCGTGGTCATTCCCATCCGCGTCTTCGTGGTGTCGCCTTTCGTCGTGGACGGCGATTCCATGCATCCAACCTTCTCCAATCTGGACTATCTCGTCGTGGACGAGTTCCTCTACCGCTTCCGCGCGCCCGCGCGCGGCGAGGTCATCGTTTTTCGCTACCCGCGCGACCCTTCCATTTTTTACATTAAGCGCATCATCGGGCTACCGGGTGAAACCGTGTCCATTAACCACGGTGCTGTCACTATCACGATGCCGGATGGAGAGAAGCTTCTGCTTGCCGAGTCGTACATCGTAAACGAAGATGCGACGTATACCAAGAACGTCTCGCTTAACGAAGACGAATATTTCGTCATGGGCGACAATCGGCCCAACAGTTCCGACAGTCGCATGTGGGGATCCCTGCCGAAAAAGGACATCATCGGACGCGCCGACCTGCGTCTCCTGCCTTTGAACAAGAGCGGCTTCTTCCCGGGTATGGCGCCGGCGACTCCCGCCACACCATGATGCGCGACACGATTCCGGCGGAAGAACTTTTACACAAGGCGTGCGCCGTCGGTCAATATTACGGATTCATTCCGCTTGCAGCGCTCACCGCCGCAAAGAGCGACATGGCGCGCCCGAAAGTGAAATATCCGGAGGCGGTAGCCGCGCTCGTACTGGATCCCGTCGCCGAGACCATCGTAAGTTTTTTGAAGCGGTATCAGCGCATTGACTGTGCGCCGGCGCCGCGGCGGCCGCTTTTCATTTGGCATACGAACATCGCCCCCGGCCGGCCGGCGCAAAAGAAAGCGATCGTGCAATTCCACGCGCTCGGAAGCGACCGCGCGCTTGCCGATGCTGTTGTTATTCGCGCCCTGCTCGCGCTTGCGCGCGACCTTTTTCACGAAGAGCCGGTCATTCGCATCAATTCTATGGGCGATAAGGAGACCCGCGCGCGCTACGCGCGCGAATTGACAAACTATTTCAAAAAGCACGCGACCACGCTTCCTGAAGAGTGTATCGCGTGCGCCCGGCACGACGCTTTTAAAGCCGCCGAACTCGTCATCGCAAGCGAACATGCCGAGGATCTGCCGACGCCTCTTGAGCATCTCTCCGATGCAAGCCGCAAGCGTTTTGAAGATCTACTTGAGTACTTAGAAATGGCCGAGACGCCCTATGAGCTCGCGCGCACGCTCATCAGCCGCGGCAGTATCTGGAACGATGCTTGTTTTGAAATAACGGTCGGTGGACGACGCGTCGCGTGGGGTTCCCGCTACAATGACCTCGCGCGTCTCTTCTTTCCCAGCGCTCCCTTCCCCGCTTCCTGTGCCGTGCTCCAGGTGGGAAGCGTCGGTATGGCGACGGCGAAGCCGGCGCCGGCGCGGCTGCGTTTCTCCTTCGTCCACATCGGCGACGAAGCGAAATTGCTCTCCATTCGGTTGGCCGACGAGTTCCGGCGCGCGCACGTCCCTTTGACCCAGTACATCGGCGTGGAATCCCTGACCGAACAAATGCATCTCGCTGAACGGCTTGACAGTCCCTACCTCCTCATCATGGGCCGCAAGGAAGCGCTGGAGGGCTCCGCCATCCTGCGCAACCGTAAGACGCAAGAGCAGACCGTCCTCCCCCTCGCCGGCCTCGCCGAACGCCTCAAAGCCGTCGTATAGAATTCTTTTTGAGCCAGAGGGCAAGGCCCCGTTCATTCATGCTTTTTTTAGCGACTGCCAGCATTGTCTCCTCGACCTCCGCATTGCTCGCGGTAATGTGGTGTCCGTTGATTGCAAGAAAACGAGCCGTAGCAACAAAAGCCGTTCGTTTATTGCCGTCTATGAATACGTGATAATTCGTGATGGCCTCGGCAAACACCGCCGCCTTAACGAATACGTCTTTATGAAGATCTTTCCCTCCAAATCCAGCTTGGGGTCGCATGACAATTGATGCCAAGAGGCCGACGTCCCGTAAGCCGTGCGAGCCGCCGGTCGCCTCAACGACCAACGAATGAATGGCAAGAATTTCATCCGCCGTCAGATAGCGAGTCATTCTTTTGCAAGGGCTTCAAGCGCAGGACGATACTGTTCGATGAAACGCTTCGCCCACACAATCATCTCATGATCGATGGGAATCGCCTGCTCCACTACGACCCGCTTGTGCGAAGGGTCGATGGTGAGAGAGATGTCGTCGCCTATAGAAAGTCCGAGCTCTCGAAGAGCCTTCTTAGGCAAGGTTACTGCCGCCGAAGAACCTACTTTAAGTACTTTTTGTATCATATATTTGATTAGAATTATATACTAATCCTCTATCGCTTGGCTGTCAACATTCGTGAGTTTGAACATTTTTCCTCATTCGGCCTCATCGAGCACCTCAAATCGTTCGCTGGACCCTAGATTTTAAAGGGGTGCAGGCGTTGTTTTTATTTTATGCAAATGGTAGAGTGCTCGCACAATGACAGCAGGAACCAGAGTAGAAGTGCGGCGCGGAAAGAATGAGAGCACTTCCGCGCTCATCCGCCGCTTCACCCGCAAAACGCAGGGACTTGGTCTCGTGCGCGAGATACGCGCCCGGCGCTACTGGCAGCGCACGAAGTCCAAAAACGTGGACCACAAGCGCGCGCTCATCGCGCTTGCGCGGCGCAAGAAGTACAATGAACTTGTGAAGCTCGGCAAGATAGACCTGACGACGCGTAGGAATGCGCGTCAGGGCGCGAAGAAATAAGCGTAGTTCGACGTTGCTCACTATAAAGATGGGAGGTGTTTCTATCAAGAACCTCACGCGACGCCAACTGCTGGCGTCGCGTTCTGCATTTTCTGACATCGCGGCTTCCGTTTTACCAGAGTGGGACATCTCACTTGCCTTCGTCGGTCCGGCGAAGGCGCGCGCGCTCAATAAGCAATTGCGTAAAAAAGACTCCGTCCCGAACGTGCTCTCGTATCAGGTCGGCGACAGAAGCGGCGAAATAATTATTTGTCCGAACGAAGCGGCGAAGCAGGCCCTGTCTTTCCAGCTTCCAGTTTCCAGCTTCCAGCTTCTGTTGTTTATCCACGGCCTTCTGCATATAAAGGGACGGGTACATGGTGCTACCATGGAACAATGCGAGCAAAAGCTTCTCATACGCTATGGCGCGACGAATAGCCACCGGCATCGACATCGGCACGTATCAGGTAAAAATGGTCGTGGTGGAAGAATTTTCCGATAAACGCTTAGGACGGCAACTGCGCATTCTTGGTACCGGCCTTGCAGAATCCAAAGGGCTCCGGCACGGCTATATCGTCAATAAGGAAGAGGTCTCCGCGAGCATTGTGAAGGCAAAACGCGAGGCGGAGACCGCCGCGCGCGTACCCATCCACTCCGCCTTTCTCGCGGTGGGCGGCATCTCACTTGATGAAGCGCGCGCCACCGGCGGCACCATTATCTCCCGGGCCGACCAGGAGATTACCGCGCTTGACCTGGAAAAGGCGGGCAAAGCGGCGCGTGAGGCGGCGGCGCCCGGCTTTCTCAACCGGCATGTCCTCCACAGCATCCCGCTTGAATACCGCATTGACGGCGCGAAAGTGCTCGGCGACCCGCTCGGTATGAAAGGCGTTCGGCTGGAGGCGGACTACCTCTTCATCACCTGTCTCGCCCAGCATGAAGAGGCGCTCGCGAGAGGCGCGGAAGACGCGGATATAGAGGTTATTGACCAGATGGCGTCACCCTTAGCGGGCTCATACGTACTGCTTGAAGGCGACCAGAAAATGAAGGGATGCGTGCTCGCGAATATCGGCGCAGAGACCATCTCCATCGTCGTTTACGACGAAGGCATTCCTATCTCAGTCAAGGTGTTCCCCATGGGTTCAAGCCACATCACCGATGACATCGCTTTGGGGTTTCGCATCTCGCTTGAAGAAGCGGAGCGCGTGAAGCTCGGGCGCTTGTCCGGAGCGATGTATCCGCGCAAAAAAGTGGACACTCTTATTGTGAACCGTCTGAATACGATGTTTGCGCTCATTGACAAGCATCTAAGGTCGCTGAATCGCCGCGGTCCCCTGCCCGCCGGCATCATCATCTCCGGCGGCGGCGCAGGCGTCGGAAACGTGAGCGACATTGCGAAGGGCTCATTGAAGCTTCCGGCGCGCCTCGCGGAGTTTCGCCTCCCTACTGACATGAAGATACGCGACGCGACCTGGGCGGTCGCCTACGGTCTCGCGCTTTGGGGACTCACCGGTGACACAAACGCGCCGAAGAAGAATTTCAGCGCGCAGGTGAGCAAATTCCTGCGCCAATTTCTGCCCTAAAACATTTTGCCGAACAAAATGTTCGGGCGAACGAGCCGTCTGACGGCTCGTTTTAGCCCTAAATCATGAGTCCTTCAAGAACATTGTCAAGGTTTGCATCCGCGCGCGGAGTGGTATGATGACGTGGACATTAAACATTTAAATAGTTAAAACCTTTACCCATGTCCAAACGCATTGAACCCGAGATAGAGACATTCGCACGCATTCGCGTCGTGGGGGTCGGCGGTTCCGGCTGTAACGCAGTCAATCATATGATTAATTCCAAGGTCCGCGGCGTGGAGTTCGTCGCCGTGAACGCCGACGCCCAGGACCTCCATCGTTCCGAATCCAGACGCAAGGTCCACATCGGCAAGAATCTTACGCGGGGGCTCGGCACGGGGATGAACCCCGAACTCGGCAAGCGCGCCGCCGAAGAAACGCGTCAGCAGATCCAAGAAACGTTGCAAGGGTCCGACATGGTGTTCATCACCTGCGGCATGGGCGGCGGCACAGGCACCGGCGCTTCTGCCGTCATCGCGAAGATAGCGAAGGAGGTTGGCGCGCTCGTCATCGCCATTGTGACGAAGCCCTTCTCTTTTGAAGGAGCCCAACGCAAGGATATCGCCGACCGCGGCCTCGCGGAGCTCAAGAAGGAGGTGGACGCGTTCATCGTCATCCCGAACGACAAACTGCTCTCGGCAGTTGAACAAACGCTCTCGCTCAAGCAGGCCTTCGCGCTCTGCGACGAGGTCCTGCGCGAGGCGGTGGAAGGCGTTTCTGACATCATCCGGACGCCGGGAGACATCAATACCGATTTCAACGACATTAAGGCAGTGATGGAGGGCGCTGGTCCGACCTTGATGGGCATCGGCATCAGTGAGGGCGACGAACGCGCAAAAGAGGCCGCGAAGCGCGCGGTCAATTCTCCGCTCCTGGATATTTCCATCTCGGGCGCCAAGGGCATTCTCTGGGTCATTGCGCATTCCGACGATCTGGGCATTATGGAGGTGCACGAGGCCTCCAAAATCATCAGCGAATCGGTGGACAAAAACGCCAAGATAATCTGGGGGGTGATGAAGGATAATAAGCTCAAGAAGGGCCAGCTCCGCATCATCGTCATAGCGACCGGCTTCCCCGAGAGCGCCGCGCATGTCACGCATGCCGGCTCCGAACGTTCGCTCTTTTCATTGTCTGCCGAACGGCGCGAGGAGGAACGCGGCCGCATTTATCACGAGGTCCTGAAGCGCGAGGAGAAAAAAGAAGAAGGGAAGGAAAAGAAACACGAAGCGGCAGAATCGTCCATACGCGTAGAGAAGGAAGAGCCCATCGTGACGGCGACGCCGCACAAGCGCGAAGAGGTGGTGAGCGTCCCCGAAGATGAAGAGGTGTGGGGCGCCATTCCGGCCTTTCTCCGCCGACACAAAAAATAGAAATGATAGAATAGAGGTCATGTACGACCTCATCATTATCGGCGGCGGGCCCGCCGGCCTCCCCGCCGCCGAGTACGCCGCGCGCAAGCGATTGAAGACCCTTCTTATTGCGGAAGAGATTGGCGGACAATCAACGGTTTCGGAAGGAATTGAGAATTGGATAGGCGCGCCAAAAATTCACGGCCGGGAACTGGCGAAACTTTTCAGAGCGCATCTGGACGCGGTGAAGAACGATTTCGTGGAGCTTGCCGTCGGTGAGCGCGTCGTGTTGCTTGAAAAAACCGAGGAAAATGCGTTCAGAGCACGGACAAAAGCGGGAAAGGAACTTTCCGCACGCGCAATTCTGGTCGTTTCGGGCGCCGGACGCCGGAAGCTGGATATCCTGGGCGCCGCGAAATTCGAGAATAAAGGCGTTACTTACTGCGCCTCCTGCGACGGCCCCCTCTTTAGCGGCATGGATGTTGCGGTGGTGGGCGGCGGCAATGCCGGCTTTGAAACCGCGCTTCAGCTCCTTAGCTATGCGAAGTCCGTCACGCTCCTCCATCGGCATAAAGAGTTCAAGGCCGACCCGATAACCGTGGAGAAGGCGCGCGCGCATCCGAACATGCGCCTTATCGCTCCCGCCGAGCCGGTCGAGGTCGTCGGCGCGCAGTTCGTTTCTGGATTGAAATATCTGGACAAGGATACGAATGAGACCAAAGAGCTCCCGGTCACGGGCATTTTCGTTGAAATCGGCGTAATGCCGAACACAGGATTCGTAGAGGGCCTCGTGGAGCTTGACGCCATCAAGCGCATCAAAGTAAATCCGCGCAATCAGCGCACGAGTTCCGAGGGTGTTTGGGCCGCCGGCGACTGCACCGATGAGCTCTACCATCAAAATAATATCGCCGCCGGCGACGGCGTGAAGGCGCTCGAGGATATTTACCTTTGGGTTAAGAAACAATAACCTGAATGGTGCGTAATAAAAGAGAAACCGCCCTGGAGAAAGCATTGGCGATTTCTCCAAGGCAGCTTGACCGTCAGCCATCATTCGTGAACCCTTCATCAGGAGGAAAAATTATGTGGGCGATAAATTTCGCCAGGCAATACAACACATACCCGAAGCCGATGAGGTTGCCGTAGATGATCATCAGTCGGCCCTCCTCGGCCATACCCCGGAGCTTCTGTTCTCGATTCCTCATCGAATCCTCGGCGGAAATCGCGATCAATGTGGCAACGAGCCCCGCTACGAATGATGCAGCGAACAGTACGAGCAAGACCATACCGAGATTCTTCGGAATGCCGAGGAATATTCCGCAGAAGAACAAGCCGACCGGGAAGAGGAAACCATCACAGATGGTCATTACTCCTGCAGTGTGCAACCAGAATGCTTTCCAATGCAGCCGGTTCTTCTGGTAGAAGTAGCGAGCGACGCCGTAAGCCAGTAGAGCTAACAGCATCAGGCCGGCCCCAGTTCCGTCAAAAGGAGCACCAATAGGCACCCCATATAGCGTTTCCTTCATCACGAGCACTCCTCTCAAAGTTGAGTCCCTCAAATAGCAAAGGACACCAGCCGTCACATATACCAATTTATATTGGTTCTGTCAACTGCTGGTGCGCTTCAATGTTGAATGTACCTGTGGATACCTGTACAGAATGTAGAGATAGTTGTATAAATAAAGCAGGCCTTTGACTTCTGGAGGAAGTAATGAAGTACGTACCAAATGCTCTGTCTCTGTTTCGGTTGTTGGTCGGCATTCCCCTGCTCTATGCCGCAAGCGAGAGCGCGTGGAGAATGTGCCTTATTCTGATCGGCGCTGGCTATGTGTCCGACCTGATAGACGGCCCGCTTGCCCGCCGCCTCAACGCCGTGTCTAAGTGTGGCAAGGTCTACGACCTCACCGCCGATGTCATCTTTGACTGGGCCATCGTGGGCGGGCTCGTGCTGACGCATCGCATGGAGTGGTGGTTCGCGATCGGCATTGCTGTTGTCATTCTCCTCATTCGTCTGCCGAGCTTCATTCCGGCACTCTACAAATCGGGTACGATTATGCTGCCAGTTTGGTTCGGCGGTATGGCCTGGTCGATATATCTGTACCTGGAACCGACTGAACTTGAGGTGGTCGCACTTGAAGTTGTCATTCCAGTTCTTGTAGTTGTTGTTTGGTTCAAGCAGGAACGGATATGGAGCGATGTGCAAATGGCGCTCCGGTCGTTCTTCTCATAACAGCCCCGGAGAAGCCCCGCGCTTCTGCCGGGGTTTCTTCATTCATATTCCAGAGTTTGCTACACCCGATTCCTTTTGTAGACATAATATGCGGCGAGGACGAGGAGCGCGGTGAGAACGACTACGAGCGCGTCTTGCCTGAAAACGGAGAGGATGGCGCCGTAATTGCTCCCGAAGAAATAGCCGAAGACGAGGAATTGCCCGATGCCGACCGTAACGCCGGCGAGATTGAACGGAAAGAAGGTCGGATACGGCACCTTGTAGACGCCGGCCAAGAATGGCGTTATCCACGATACCGGCCCGAGGAGCCGCGCGAGGAAGATGCTTTTCGTCCCATATTTCTCAAAGAAGTCCTTCCCTTTCCGGTAATTGGTGTGGTTGAAGACCTTGTTGTGCTCGTTGAAGAAGGACACGCCGTAACGCCGCCCGATGTAGAAGCTCGTGGTGTCGCCGAGCGCGCCGCCCGCGATAAGCACGAATGAAACAAGCCAGATGTTGAGTACGCCCGCGCCGGCAAGGAGCGCGCCGGGGATGAAGAAGAATTCGCCGTAGATGAAGAAGCCGACGCCGATGAGCGTCTCAAAATAGGAACCGAGAAAAAGTACGAAATAGGCGATATCAGTGTGTGCGGAGAGGAAGGCGGGGAATTGGGCGAAGAATTCCATATCTTTTCATTATCCCACGAGGCGCTTGAAACCTTCGAATACCTCATCAGGCGAGATCTGGTTTATAAAACCACGTTTCGTGCGGACGAACATCTGAAAGAGTCCGCGGCCGCGTGACTTATCGATAACCACGTCGCGCGGGTCGGTCGGCATATAGA